>JAJXYM010000249.1 GCA_021780585.1 Deltaproteobacteria bacterium | reverse complement strand
GCGCGCGCGGTAAACGTTGCCGCGCGCGGTGCGGACGAAGAAGCGCTCGCCGCTGGCGGCGATATCGACGACCTCTTCGCGGTCCATGATGCGCAGGTTGAGCGTGGCGATGATCCGCTCCCATTCGTCGATCAAATTCTCGCGGGAGTTGTCGCCTTCGAGGAAAAACGATCCATACTCGGCGATATCGATCGGCGTCGCCTGGACGAACTTGGCGCGCGGATAGGCGCGCAGCGTGCTCGCCGGCGTCATCCGTTCAAGCGTTACGTAATTAAGTCCCATGCTGGCGGCGGTCGCCGTGGCGCCGAGTCCGGCGGGACCGCAGCCGACGATCAGCACGTCGTGCAGATTCGGATCGGTCGCGGGCGGCATCCGCTTGATCTCGGCCGCGAGCGCTTCGATCACCTGCCGACCCGAACGCATCGCCAGATTGATCGACGCGGTGCCCGCCGCTTCGCCGACGACGTAGAGCCGGCGGACGCTGGTCTGAAACATATCGTCGAGCGCGGGCACTTCGCGAGTGCGTTGCGGCGCGACTTCGGCGATCGCGTCCGCCTCGGTCCGCTTTTCCGGCAAAATCCGCACCAGGCCGAAGACGCAGAGCGCGGCGATCAGGACGCCCGCCAGACCGATCGGCCACGGCCGAAGCGCGATTGCGCGCGGGCGCGGATGCGCTTCGCCGCGAATCGCGCCCAACGCCGGCAGCGGGATGGTCCAGACGACGCGCGGCTTCACGTCGGGAAGCTGTTTCAGCGCGGGCCGGGAAAAATCATGCGACGGCACGGGACCATGGCGATGGAAAATGTGGCAAGCGCCGCAGGCCACGATACGCGGCGCGCCGGCCGCGCCCGACGCGAGCGGTTCGGCGGCGAAAGCGACCGCGATCGCGGTGGCGCCCGGATGGGCCGGCGCGGCCGTCGCGACGACCGGCGGCGCGAGCGGCTGATGCGCATGGCATTTGAAGCATTGCTCGATTTTCAGCGACGCTTCGTCGTCCGGCGCCGCGCTCGCATCCATCGTGAAATGGCATTGCGCGCAGGGCGTCCGCAGATGGCCGGGCGAATGGGTGAAGACCGCGTCGATATGCAGAAAGCGCCCGGTGAAGGCGAGGGTCCGCGGCGCCGCGCCGACCGACGCCGGCAACTGGATGAACGCATCCTGCGGCGCGATATGGCAGCCGCCGCCGGCGCATCCGCTCCACTTCAGGCTCATCCGCTCGGCCGCCGGCGGCTTGACCGGATCGATCAGATGGCACGCGACGCATTGAAAGCCCCCCGGAATCGCCGGGTAGTGCGAATCGATCAGGAGCTTGTGCTGATAGTGGTTGAAGGGCTGGGGGAAGGTGTGGCTCGCCGCCTCGTGCCGGTCCATGAAATCGGCGACATGTTCAGGCACCGCGCCGATCGAGGGATGCTTGTGGCACCAGGTGCAGGCGAAGGTCGCCGTCGCATTGAGATCGACGCGGGCGCCCTGATGCTCGCGATGGCAACTGCGGCAGGTCAAATCGTTATCGGTGGCGACGAACAGCGCGCGGCCGGGAAGCAGGCCGTCGGTCGTCGAAGTCACGTCGAAGCCGCCATGCGGATTGAGGTCTTCGATCGATCCGTGGCAGGCGATGCATCGTTGATTTTGCGGGCCGCGCCACGGCTGATGGCACGAAGCGCATCCGCCCGCCAGCCGCTGATGCCGGGCCATAAGCGGAGCCGGCTCGTAGCTGCGATGGAGCGACAGGATAAAGCCGACGAAGGCGATCGTGATCGCACCGGCAATGAAAGCCGCCCGCCGCATCAGAAGCCGTTGTAATAGAGCGCGCCGGCAATATGAAAGGCGAGGGCGGCGCCCAGGATCGCGACCAGCGCGATATGGAATACGAGCCATCCCGTGCCGAGCCGCAGATTGAAGCGGTTGAGCTCGAGGCGGACCTTGGTTGCGGCGAGACCGATCAGATGGTCGAACAGCGGACCGTCCTCGGTCAGTCCAGTGGCGGCGCGCCGTGCGCGGGCGCAGGCGGCGTCGGCCGGATCGCGGCCGGTGAGCGTCGCCAAAAACAATCCGAGCGGCGGGCGCGCCCCGGTCAGCAGCGGCCGTACTTCGTCGAGATAGAGCCGCACCAGCGTTTCCGAGTGGCCCAGAATGGCCTCTTCCGCCTCGATATAGATTTGATGCGTGGCGAGTTCGACGTCTTCCCGCCGCACTTCATAATCCGGCCGATTAAGCATCGCGCGCGGCAATCGATCCTGCACCAGCGTGCCGAACAGGCCGCTGGCGACGACCAGCAAGACCAGCATCAAAACGAAGCGTTCGAGCGGCGTCGCCGGACCGGCGTCGGCATGCCACCACAAAGGCAGCAGGGCGAAGACGCCGAGCGTGACGTGCAGGGTGCGCCAGCTTTCGAGCCGATCGAGCAGGACCATCCGGCGCGCGAGCGCGCGCGGCAGGCGCGCCGCCGCCCGCAGCCATCGCACCGACAGCCACAGCGCGCGCTTGCGGGCGCTGTATCCGGCCGCGATCAGGAAGACGCCGAGCGTAATCAGGCCGGTGCGATAGGAGCCGAGACGCGGCCCGAACCGGGGCGTCAGGGCGTGGATCGCCACGACCGCGGCGGCGCAAATCGCGGCCCACAGGGCAATCGAAGCGACCGGGGCGCTATGGCGCCGGTCGCCGGCCTCGCCAATCCGCTCGCTCACGCCACTCGCATCGGGTCGCGGCCTAGTCGCTGCCGCCGCGGGCCTTGCGCACGCGCGATCCTTCGCTGATCGCGCCGGTTTCCTCGAACAGCTTGGCGGGATCGATTCGCATCGCGGCTCCGGTCGGACAATTGTGGACGCATCCCATGAACGGCAGGCCGTCGCAGAGGTCGCATTTGATTGGAAAAGCGGGCGGCGTATGCTCGCGCGCGCCCGTGACGCCGGTCACGGCGACCGGCTTGCGCCGGGAGCCCTCACGCCGGCCGAACAGCCGCGTCCACAGGCTGGGTTCGCCAATATCGTGGGCGGCGGCCGGAAACGGCCGGAAGAAATTCGCGGCGTTCATGATGCGCGACTTGCGCGCCTGCGCGCGGTCGAAGGTCGGCGTGTCGATCATCGCGATATTGTCGTAGGGACAGGCGATCGCGCAATTGCCGCAGCCGATGCACATGTCGTACTGGAAATAGATTTCGCCTTCGGGACGGCGCTTGATCGCGCCGGTCGGGCAACTGTTCATGCATTTGGGATCGTCACAATGGCGGCAGGCGCTGGGCACCAGGTAATGGTCGAGCTTGATGCCGTTGCGGATCAGACGGCTGCGGCCGTGCAGCGCTTCGCACGCCTTGACGCAATTGTCGCAGTTGATGCACAGGTCGAGGTCCATCACCAGCAGCGCGTCGGCCTGGATCACGCCGAGCTGGCCGCTGCGTTCGAGCAATGCGGAAATTTCCGGCGTGACGTTGCGCTCCTGCTCGCGGCGGCGCTCGATCACCCGGCGCGCGCTCTCCTCGATATGGGGAAAACGCCGGCAGAGTTCGAGAAAATCGTCGCGCCCGATCTTGATCAGCTCGCATTTGCCGGCCGTCAGCACGCTGGCCCAGCGCACGCCGGTTTCGAACAGCGCCATCTCGCCGAAATATTCGCCGGCGCGCAGATAGGCGAGCACGCGACGCGTTCCGTCCTCGCGATCGCGCACGACCTGGACGAAGCCGTCGCGGACGATATAGATCGCGTCGCCCGCCTCGCCCTGCGTGACGATCGGGATGCCGCGCAGGTCGTAGCGCAGGATTTCGCATTTCGGCGCCAGCTCGTCGATAATCGCGTTCGGCACGCCGCGGAACAATTCGTTCTCGACCGCGGTGATGCGGACCGCCCGCTCGCGATAGCGCCGGGCCAGCGCCTCGCGCGCGTATTGATTGATTTCGAGATGCTTCAGGGCGTGGCGCGGCACATAGAAAATTTCGCAATCCTCGCGCGCGATCACGTCGACCGTGCGCGGCAATCCGCCGATCGCGCCGAGCTCGCCGAACTGATTTCCGGCCGTCAGGGTGGCGACGAAATGCGCCTCCTCCGGTCCGGTGTCGTCGCGCAAATCGACGCTGCCGCTCAGGATGCAGCACAGGTCGAGCTCGTATTCGCCCTTGCGGCAGATCGCCTCGCCGGCCTTGAATTCGCGGGTCCGCAGCGCCGGATCGTGCTCATAGACATTGAGAAACGCGTCGCGCTGCTCGTCGGTGAAATGGCTGAAGATGTCGAGCACGCTCAGCCTCCGCCACAAGAGCCAGGGCGGCGTGCGCTGCTCCGCCGGATTGGTCGCCACGAAACCGAGTTAGCCTTGGCGCAATTTGGATGTCAATCGCGCTGGCGGCGTCGCGCCGCCGATCGGGCCGGTCGCGCCGGCGCCGAAACAGGCGCGAGGCGCCGCCGGGGGCGGTATCTTCCAGAGTACGGCCGCGGAGGTGGACGGGAGTTGCGCCGACGGCGGGCACGTCGATAAATTGCCCAATTTCGCCCGGTTTTGGCTGAAATTGAGCGAAATAGGCGGAACTACGCCATTTTACATAATCAATTCATTGATTTTGATTGATAGAATGATTATTGCGGAATATAATTGACGAATCCGATGCGCGTCGCGCAATATAGTATCTGGTATTATTCGCCGTTGCGGAAAACGCTTTGACTTGCCCCAATCCGCAGTTTAATAATTCTGTTGTCTGATTGTCGCTCGAATGGTTTTTCCCACGCGCCGCGGAGCGCCAACGGCCCGCGCGAGCCGATAAGACGTGAAGAATTCGGATTTCAGCGCCGAGGAGTTGGAGCTGATCGCCGAGACCGCCCGGCGCCTGCGCCCGCGCCTGACCGAAATCGCCGGCCGCTGGGCGGCGGCGCTCGCCCTCGACGCGCCGGCCAGCCAGCGTTCCGCGATTGACGCGACGAACGCGGCGATGGGCCGTGAGGTTCTGTTCGCGCTGTTCGAGCGGCTCGCGGCCGGCGACCCCGAAGGCGCCATTGCGATTCACGGACAGATCCTGGAACGCCTGATGCGCGAGCGGATGCGTCCCGCGGCGGTGGGCCGCGCGCATATTGAGGGGCTCTACGATTTATCCAAAGCGATGCGCGATCTCGTGCACGGCGAGTTGGTTGAAGCGCTGCGCGACCGGCCCGCGACGATCCCGCCGGCGCGTCTCGCCTATGCCCGAATCTGGAGCGAGGCGACCGAGGCGTTGGCGATTATCCACGCGCGGCTGTTCGCGGAGTACGTCGAGCGATCCGAGCGCGAACTGATCGCCGCGCGCGACGCCGCGCTTGCGGCCTCGCAGCTCAAGTCGGCGTTCGTCGCCAACATGACGCATGAGATCCGGACGCCGCTCAACGTCATCCTGGGCTACGCGGACCTGATGGCCGAGCGGCTCGGCGAACTGCGCGATGCGAGCGCCCTGCAATACGCCGATTCGATTCGCCGGGCCGGTCAGCGCCTGCTCGCCACGATCGGCGCGATTCTCGACTTGTCGCGGATCGAGTCGGGGGCGTTCGAGCTGCGGCCGACGCCGATCCGGCTGGCGGCGATGGTCGAGCGGCACGTGCGGGACCTGGACGTGCTCGCGCGCAAGAAGGGACTCGGTCTGGAATGCCAGGTCGAGGCGCCTGAGGCGATAGTGTCATTTGACGAACACTGCCTGTCCAACACCATCATCAATTTGCTGCAGAACGCGATTAAATTCACCGATACGGGCGGCGTCGCCGTGCGGGTCTTCAGCGCGGCCGACGCCGGCGTCTGCCTGGAAGTGAGCGATACGGGAGTCGGTATCGACGCGGACTATTTGCCGAAACTGTTCGAGCCGTTTTCGCGGGAGAGCGTGGGGTCGAACCGGAGCTTCGAAGGGGCCGGGCTGGGACTCGCGCTGGTCAAGCGTTACGTCGAGCTCAACGGGGCCCGCGTCGAGGTCGCCAGCGAGAAGGATCGCGGGACCGTTTTCCGCGTACATTTTCCGGCCATGTTGAAATCCTCATGAAACCGATTGGGCAAAGCGACAAGTTGTGGACTTTCCGTTACGGGCGGCATAGATTAGTATTTGTAATTGTCCGGACGCACTTTTCATTTAAACCCTCCAAGGGTTTTTCTGTCTCGCGCGCTTCCCGGCCTTGATCTAAGGAGGGGCAATCGATGCCCACTAAATTGTATGTAGGCAACCTCGCCTACTCGGTAACCAATGACGACCTGGAAGCGTTGTTTTCGCAGGCGGGCAAAGTCGACAGCGCCACTGTGGTAGTCGACAAATTCTCCGGCCAGTCGCGCGGTTTCGGTTTCGTCGAGATGGCGGATTCGGGCGAAGCCGCCAAGGCGATCGAAGAGTTCAACGATACTGAACTTAAGGGTCGCAACATCCGCGTCAACGAGGCGCGTCCGCGTGAGGCCGGTTCCGGTCCGCGTGGCGGCGGCTTCGGCGGTGGTGGCGGCGGCGGCGGACGCGATCGCCGGGGCGGCGGTGGCGGAGGCGGTCCGCGTGGCGGCGGCTTCGGCGGTGGTGGCGGCGGCGGTGGTGGACGCGATCGTCGCTGGTAAGCCTCAACAGTAAAGACCCGGAGCGGGCCGCATGCCCCTCCGGGTCTTCGCTTTAGATTGGCCGTTCGGGAGGGTGCGGGCCCAGGGCGTCTTGGCTTGTCCTGACCCTCGCCGGCGCGTGGGTTCGTCTCGGCCGGATAGCGGCGTGCGCTAACCTTGAGTCACGACTCGGCCTGCCTCGCTCGGCGTTGATGATGGCCGCGCGCTCGCGCGATTTGCCGCGCTTTTCCGCACTCTGCTATAGGTTCGACAGGTTGCCGGGCTGTTATCCGCTAAACGAAACAGACCAGGAGTTTCGCCAGTGCTAAGCGCCGCTGAACAAATCGATCATCTGAAGCTTTCCGCACAACACGCCGGACTCGAACTGCCGCAGGTTGCGCTGCCGGAATCCCATCACGTGGTGGTCGGCCGGATGCGGCTGCATTACCTCGATTGGGGCGTCAAGGGGCGCCATCCGATCCTGTTCCTGCACGGCGGCGGATTGAACGCCCATACGTGGGATCTGGTCTGCCTGATGCTGCGCGAGCGCTATCACTGCGTCGCGATGGACCAGCGCGGCCACGGCGACAGCGAATGGGAACCGACGGCGGACTATCGCTTCGAGAGCCAGGTTGAGGACGTCGAAGGCTTTATCGAGAAGCTCAAGCTGACGCGGCCGTTGATCGTCGGCCATTCGATGGGCGGATTCGCCGCGATGGGTTACGCGATTCGGCATGCGGACAAGATGGCGGGGCTGGTGCTGGTGGATATCGCGCCAGAGATCGCCACGCAGGGTTCGCTGCGCATCCGCAATTTCATCAATCAGGAACGCGAGCTCGATTCGGTTGAGGCGTTCGTCGAGCGGGCGCTGAAGTTCAATCCGATGCGCAATCGGGAGCTGCTGCGGCGCAGCCTGCTGCATAATCTGCGGCAACTGCCGAGCGGCAAGTGGACGTGGAAGCACGATCCCAAGCGGATTTCGCCGAATTTCGAGCAGGAACGCACCGAGCGCATCACCCGGATCAATGACAACGCCGCGAATATCGTCTGTCCGGTGCTGGTGATGCGGGGCGAGCGCAGCGACGTGCTGACCGACGAAAGCGCGGAGAAATTCGCCCGTTCGGTGCCGCGCGGCCGCTGGATGCGGATCGCCAACGCGGGCCATACGATTCAGGGCGACAATCCGCGGGCGCTGTTGAACGCGCTCGAGCCGTTCCTGAGCGAAGCGGGACTGTAAGAGCGCGCGGCGGAGGCGTTCAGGCTTCGCCGCGCCGCAGCACGCCGCGCGCCTCAAGATCGCGCACCCGCTCGGCCGAATAGCCGAGCATCCCGGTGAGCACGGTTTCGTTATGCTCGCCCATAATTGGCGCGTCTAGCTGGAGCGGCTCCGGAAAATCGGAAAAGCGCAGCGCGAAGCCGGGTACGTCGAACTCCCCAAGGATGCGGTCGCGAATCGTGCGCACGGTCCCGCGTGCGCGCAGATGCGGATGGCGGACGGCCTCTTCGACCGATAGCACCGGCGCCATCGGCACGCGCTGCTCGCGCATCGCGGCGACCGCGTCATCGTCGCTCGGCATCGAACGGAGCCATCCTTCGATCGTCGCGACCAGCGCGTCAAGATTGCGCAGGCGGTCGTCGTTGGTGGCGAAGCGGGGGTCGCGCGCGAGTTCCGGCTGGCCCATCGCGACGCACAGTTTCTCCCAATGCTGCTGCAGCGGGGCGATGATAATGATGTAGCGCTCGCGCCCGCGAAAAACCCCGGCCGGCACGGCGTACCATGAATGCAATCCCGAGCGGGTCGGGCGCAGCTCGCCGCGGCTCAGCGTATGCGTTTCGATGCTGGCCTCGTGGTAGTGGAAGTAGGTGTCGAGCAGGGAGATGTCGAGATGCTGGCCGCGTCCGGTGCGCTCGCGATAGAGCAGGGCGGCGCAGATCGCGCCCATCGCATGCACGCCAGTCGAAACGTCGCCGATCGCGATCATCGGGAAATAGGGCGGGCCGCCGGGCTCCCCGCCCATCGAAGTGACGCCCGCGTAGGCCGCGCCAAGGTAATCGAAGCCCGGCTCGGCTGAAAGCGGACCGGTTTGGCCGAAAGCCGAAATCGAGCACATCACGATTTTGGGATTGATCGCGCGGACCGCGTCGTAGCTGAGGCCGAGCCGGCCGATCACGCCCGGCGCGTAGTTCTGGACGATCACGTCCACGCGGGCGGCCAGCTCCATCAGGATTGCACGGGCTTCGGGACTTTTGGGGTCGAGGCAAAGATCTTTTTTGCCGCGATTATGCTGGACGAAGTAGCCGCTGCGCTCGCCGACGCGGAATGGACCGAGGCGCCCCGGGTCGCCGGCGGGAGCGAGTTCGACCTTGATCACCTCGGCGCCCATCTCCGCCAGCATCAGCGTCGCTGTCGGTCCCGCGACGACCTGCGTGAAGTCGAGCACGCGATAGCCGTCGAGCACATGCCTGCCAATCCCTTGATTCATCGTCGTCTCCCCGGTTGACAATGAAGTCGCGGCGCGACGCGCTCAGCGATTCCCGCGATTCAGCACGCCTTTGGCTTCGAGCTCGCGCACGCGTTCGGGCGCATAGCCCAAATGCCGGGCGAGCACCTGTTCGTTATGCTCGCCGAGGGTTGGCGCCTGCAGCTCGAGATTGCGCGGGAACTCGGAAAAGCGCAGCGGAAAGCCTGGCACGTCGAATTCGCCCAGCATCCGGTCGCGCACCCGCCGGACGGTCCCGCGCTGGCGCAGATGCGGATGGTTCATCGCCTCTTCGAGCGTCAATACGGGCGCGAAGGGTACGCGATGCTCGCGCAGGGCGGCGGATACGGCATCGTCGCCGGGCAGCGACGCGATCCAACCCTCGATCAGGCTGACCAGTTCGTCGAGATGGGCGACGCGGGCGGCATTGTCGGCGAAGCGGGGATCGTTGGTGAGTTCCGGACGGTGCATCGCCGCGCACAGTTTGGCCCATAGATGGTCGATTTGCGCGAAAATAACGAAATAGCGCTCGCGACCCTTGAAGATGCCGGCCGGGGCGGTGTAGGTCGCGTGGCTGCCCATCCGTTTCGGCCGAATCGCGCCGCCGCTCAGGCTCTGCAGTTGGACGGGAGCCTCGTGATAGTGGAAATAGCTGTCGAGCAGCGCGCAATCGAGATATTGGCCCTTGCCGGTGCGCTCGCGATAGAGCAGGGCGCAGGCGACCGCGCCCAGCGCATGCACGCCGGTGGAAACGTCGCCAATCGCGATGGTCGGCACGATCGGCTGGCCGTCGGGCAGGCCGATCATATGCAGCGTGCCGCCGTAGGCCGCTCCGCTCCAGTCGAAACCGGGTTCGTGGGCGAGCGGGCCGGTCTGGCCGAAGGCGGATACCGAGCACATCACGACGCGCGGATTAAGCTTGCTGACGACGTCGTAGCCGAGGCCGAGCCGTCCGATCACGCCGGGCGCGAAATTTTCGACGATCACGTCAACTTTGGCCGCCAGCTCCTTGAGGATCGCGAAACCCTCGGGACTTTTGGCGTCGAGACAAAGGCTCTGCTTGCCGCGATTATGCTGGACAAAGTAGCCGCTGCGGCCGTCCTTGAGCACGGGCCATACGCGGCTCGGATCGCCGGCCGGGGCGACTTCGATCTTGATCACTTCGGCGCCCATCTCGGCCATCATCAGCGTGACCGTTGGTCCGGCGACGAATTGGGTGAAATCGAGAACCTTGTAGCCTTCGAGCACGTGAACGGGATTTCCTGCGCTCATGCGGTCTCTCCTTGATTGTGGCCTGAAATGCCGAACCGGCGGTCCGCCCCGTCCTCTCTATAGCATCCGGCGCGCGAATTACGATCGCCCACGCCGCGGCCGCCCGCGTTAATGCATCACCGCGTCGGTCTTGGCGCCCCCGCCGACCCGTTTGAGCATCAGGCACCAGGGGGCGCATAGCAGCGCGATAATCGCCAGCAGTCGATAGACGTCGTTATAGGCAAGCAGCCACGCCTGCGCCTGAATCAGGTTGTAGACCATCCCGAGGCCCTGCTTCTGCCCGGTGACCATCTGATGGAGGTAGCCGAAGCCGGGACTGCCGGGCATCAGCGCCCCGTCGCCGCTCACCCGCCAGGCGTCGAAGACGGAGAAATGCTGGACAAGGTAGGCCTGATGCACCTGCTCGCGGCCGGTCAGCATGTTGCTGACGCTGGAGATGCCGATCGCCGCGCCGGTATTGACCATCATGTTGAAGAGACTTGAGGCGAAGCCCATCCGTTCGGGCTTAATCTGGCCCAGTCCAGCCGCGGTGACGGTCGGGAAGACGACGCCGAGGCCGAGACCGAACAGCAGGATCGGCCAGAGCACGGCGCGCTCGCTGACCTGCAGGTTCCAATGCGACATGATCCAGATTTGCGAGGCCGCCAGAATGAAGCCGAGGCCGATCAGCGGACGCAGATCGAAGCCGCGCCGCGATAACTGGCCGATCGTGACCAGCGCGATCACCACGCCGAGGCCGCGCGGCGCGACCACCAAACCGGCCTGCCAGGCGTCGTAGCCGAGCAATTCCTGGGTGAAGAGGGGGTTGAGCAGATTGATGCTGAACAGCACCAGCGACTGCACCGCGATCAGCGTAATCGCGAGGGTAAAGCCGAAGATCTTCACCATCCGCAGATCCAGAATCGGATCGGGAAAGCGCAGCTCGTGGAATACCAACGCGACCAGCGAAAGCGCCGACGCCCCGGTGAAAATCCGCACCCACGGCGCCGCGAACCAATCGGCGCGCTGGCCGCGATCGAGCACGATCTGCAGCAGCCCCAGCCCGAGCGCCAGATAGATGATGCCAAGGTAATCGACCCGTCCACTGCCGCGCTGCTTGTGCAGATAGGGCGGATCATGAACGAACGCGTAGACCATCATGGCGGCCAGAGCGCCCGCCGGCACGTTGATATAGAACGTCCAGCGCCAGTTCCAGTTCATCGTGATCCAGCCGCCGAGCGTCGGTCCGGCGATCGGCCCGACCATGATGCCGAGGCCGAACACGGCCATCGCCAGCGTATGCTCGGCCGGCGGAAAGGTCTCGAACAGAATCGCTTGCGCCAGCGGCATCATCGCCGCGCCCGCCGCGCCCTGAATCAGTCGGAAGACGACCATCTGATCGATCGTCTGGGCGACGCCGCATAGCGCCGACGAAACCATGAAGAGCATCACCGACAGGATGAAATAGCGCTTGCGCCCCATCCGCGCCGCGATCCATCCGGTCATCGGGATCATCACGCCGTTGGCGACCAGAAAGCTGGTGACGACCCATGTGACCTCATCGACGCTCGCGGCGAAACTGCCCTGCATATAGGGCAGCGCGACGTTGACGATCGACGTGTCGAGCACCTGCAGGAAGGCGCCGAGCATAACCGCCGCCGCAACCAGCCATTTATGCGTTCGTACCGACTCGGCATGCGGAAGCGTCGCGGTGATAGTTGATGCCGCCATCGTCAGGCTATCGATTCTCCTTGCGGCTGAGAAATAACTCTCCCGCGCCGGATTTGGCGCCGCCGCCAACCGCTAATTACCACGTTCGCGACGCGGGTGTCTCTAGCGCGACGGTGTGCGGCGGCCTGGCGATTTCCGCGGCGGCGTTGCGGCCCATCGCGCGAATGTTCGGGGGATTGGAGTGGCGCGCGCGGGACGGGTCCGCGCGTCCGCTGATAGAAGCAACGCTTGACAGTTATATTAGAATTTTTTACATCATTGGCGGGGTGGCCGGATGTACTTCCACTTCGCGACCGTGCTGGTCCTGGGGATCGTCGGCGCGCTGATCGTGGCCGCGATGCTCGGACTGCAAAAGCTGCTGGCGCCGCGCAATCCGTACGCGCGCAAGCTGACGCCGTACGAATGCGGCGAGCCGCCGACCGGCAACGCCTGG
>JAJXYM010000436.1 GCA_021780585.1 Deltaproteobacteria bacterium | reverse complement strand
GAGCCGGGGATCGAGATGAAGTTCACGGTGTTCACGGACTGATTAACCTCCTGCGCGGCGCTGGCCGCATGGCCGCCGCCTTCCCCAACGGCGCCGTCAAAAAATTGTCGAGTCGGGCCGCGAGCCTGCGCTCGAGGTCGAGACCGGCCGCCAAAGTGGCGTCAAGTCCCTCCCAGACCGCGAATTTGGCGACCGCGACCCGTTCACGCGGCAACCGGCTCAAGGATTTCGCCAGCTTCAGCGCGGTGCGATCGAGAGCCGGCCGCGGCACGACTTCGGCGACCAAACCTATAAATAAAGCCTGACGGGCGTCAATCCATCGGCCGGTCAAATTCAGATCGAGCGCCCATCCGAAGGGCAGCCGGCGCGATGCGGTCTGGGTTCCGGCGACGCCGGGAATCATGCCGAGGCCGGTTTCGGGCAGGCAAAAGCGGGCGTCGTCGGCGGCCACGGCAAGATCGCATAGCAGCGCCATCTCCAGCCCGCCGCCGACCGTAAAACCATGGACCGCCGCGACCGTCGGGATCGTCAGCGTGCGCATCCGCCCCCATACGTCGCGCCGAAAGCGAATCCAGCGCGCGGCGATCGGGGAGGGCGCGCTGCCGAATTCGCTCACGTCGCCGCCGGTCGAAAAGGCTGGACCCGCGCCGCGCAGCACCATCGCGCGCAGGTCCGGGTCGCGATGGATGGCGGTCAGGACGGCGAACAGCCCATCGCGCATCGCGACGTTGTAGGCGTTGAGCCGGTCCGGCCGATTCAGCGTGACCCATGCGATTCCGTCGCGCTTTTCGAACAGCACCGGCGGAGCCGGAGCGCGCGAGGACTTCCGCCGCGCCGCGATACCAGATTCGGTCATCTTCAAGGACGTTGAAAAGATTGGTCTCTAAGTGAAATTTAGCCCGAATCAGGGAGAATACAAGTTGGCGGTATCGCTTTGCGCAATCGCCGGCCGTCCCCGTTCGTAAACCGTGCGCCCGCCGATGATCGTCAGGTCCACCGGCACGCTCGCCAATTCGGCTGGCGCGACCGCCAGCGGATCCGCGCCCAGTACAATCATATCGGCGAGTTGTCCGGGCGCGATCTCGCCCGCGCCTAGCCGGCTCAGCCGCGCCGCGCGCGTGGTGAACAGGCCGATCGCCTCGGCGGCCGGCAGCGCTTCGTCCAGCGCGAGCGCCTGGCCTTCGGCGCCGCGTCGCGTGACGGCGGCCGCGATCGCCGCGAGCGGTCGCGGCGGCGTGACCGGAGCGTCGGTCGCCCCAGCCAGCTCGATTCCGGCCGCGATCAGGCTGCGGGCGCGATAAAGATAGGGAATGAGTCCGGGATCGGCGGCATATTTCGCCGCCCGGTAATGGATAAAGCCGGGATTCGCGACCACCCATGCGCCCAGCGCCGCGATTCGTTCCGGAAACTCCGGCGGAATCAGGCCGCCATGCTCGAGTCGGCAGACCGTGCCCGCCGCCAGCCGCGGATTAAGCTCTCGCCGGGTCCGCGCCAGCGCCGTCAGCGCGACCTCGAGTTCGTCGACTTCGGTGACATGAAAGGCGGCGTCCAGCCCCAGCGCGAGCGCGCGGCCAAGATTGCGCGCGATCCGCTCGGGCCGCGCCCCGGCCACGTCCATGAACTTGATGCCGGCCAGCCTGAGACCGGCGGCCTCGGCGATTCGCCGCGACTCCGCGGCCGTGTCGAGATAGCCCTCACCGATCATCACGGCGGTGCGCTGGCGGATCGCGCCGGACCCGACCAGCCGCCCGAGCGCGGCGACCTGATCGGGACCGTTACGCACGGTGGCGTCGGTGAAGGCGGTGATTCCGCCGGCCGCCAGCTCGCGGCTGAAATTACGCGCGCGGGATTCCAGTTCGGCGGCCGTCACCAGCGGCAGCCGGTCCGACAGCCACTGCTCCATCCCGGCGACGAAACCGTTCAGACGGCCGTTCGCGTCGCGATCGATCCAGGCCCCCTCGGGCGGCCGGAAGTCCGGCGCCTCGAGACCCAACGCGGCGATCGCGCGGGAATTGAGCCATGAGGCGTGGAGCGTCTGATGGCGCAGGCGCAACGGATTGCGCGGCGCCGATTGATCCAGCTCGGCGCGGGTCGGACCGCGCCGCTCGCGCAGCAGGGCCTCGTCGCAGCCGAAAGCGCGCAGCCAGTTGCCAGGCGGAGTGCGGCCGGCTACCAGCCGCAAGTCGGCCAGCAATTCGCCGATCGCGCGGCAGCGCTGGAGGCTCGCTCCGGCGGCGGTAGCCGCGCCCTCCATGAAATGGAGATGGCAATCGACGAAGCCCGGCGCAACCGTCCGTCCGCCCAGGCGAATCAGATGGGTGCGCGGGCCGACCAGCGATTTCAGCTCGCCAAAGCCGCCGCAGGCGATAATCCGCCCACCGCCAACGGCCACCGAATCGCTCTCCGGATGGCCGTAGACGCGCCCTTCATGGAGCACCAGGTCGGCTTTTTCCAGGGCCATCGGCGCACCCGTTCTCCTGCCTCGATGAACGCTCGCCCGGCGCGAGATAATCCTGCTTCAGAAGGCGCCGCGCCGGCGCGAATCGCCGACGGTTCAGTCGGACGAGGGCAGCGGTTTCGCCTCCTTCAGCTTCATTTCGCCTTCGCAGCATTCAAGCGCGCCTGAGCCCGCCTTGTTGCACAGCACTTCGGTGCCGCATTTATCGCACAGGTAGCGCTTGCCGAGTACATTCGCCATGGTCATTTCCTCCGTGCGGCGGGTTCATCGGCCCGACCGCGAATCAAAATCAAACACGCCGAGTATCATTTCAGCGCGCCAGATAAAAGCTTTCTCCGGTCAGGCAAAGGGCAAATCACTGACCGCCGCTGGAATTTCGCCGCTGGCGTCGTGAATCGCGACGGCGCTCCCGACGGTCCATGCGCTCTGATGGATGATTGCAAGGCCGATCAGGCCAAAGCGCGGCGACCTGACGATCGAAGTCAGATGGCCAATCTCCTTGCCGCCGAGCGTGATTGCGGCGCCCGCAGTCGGCGCGCGATCGCCGTCGATGCGCAGGCCGAACAGCCGCTTCTTGAGGCCGCCACGCGCGGTCGCCCGCTCGATCGTCTCCTGCCCGACGTAGCATCCCTTGTTGAACGAAATTGCGTAATTGAGCCGTGCCTCGAGCGCGATAGTTTTGTCGGTCGCGTCGCCGCCGAGGCGCGCGCGGCCGTTTTCGACGCGCAAGATCTCGAGCGTGGCCGGTGACACTATGACAATGTTTGTCACGCTATTGTCGGCCGTGGCGCGCATTGTCAAGTCGGCCAGAATTTCCCGTGGCGCGATAATCGAAGCGGCGGGCGCGCCGAAACGTGGCAGATGGGCCAGCCGGAGGTCGCCGCTCCGAACGTGCCGCCATTCCGCGATCGCCGCCGCGTCCGTTCCGGTTATCGCCGCCGCGACCCGGTGGGATTCCGGCCCTTCGAGATCGAGCACGCCAAGGTTTTCGAGCGGTTCGAACTCGACGTCGTCGGCGACCAGCAGCCGTTCCAGATGGGCGCGGGCTGCTGGCCATTGGGCGGCTTCGATTTCGATCAGCAGCGCGTCATGCTCGGCGTAAAGCAGGAAGTCGGCGATCAGATGGGCGCGTTCGGTGAGCAGCAGCGCCGGCGCGACCGCTCCGGGCGCGAGCCCCTTCACGTCCTGACTGCACATCCCGTGCATGAACGTGACGCGATCAGCGCCGACCACGCGCACGACGATCCGGTCGGGTAGCGGCGCGATTCCCACGCCGCCGCGCAGCGCGCGATATTCGGCGGCGAGACGCGACTCGGCGTCGAGCCGAACTTCCGGCGACGCGCCGATAGCGCCTTGATCGAGCGAACTCACGCGACGAATTGAATTAGGCGTAAGGATGAAATTTCCGACAGTTGAAAATTAACAGATTCACGGGCGCGGCCACAACTATCCCCGCCGTCCGGGGCCGGCGGGCCGCGCCGGGAAGCGGTTTGGCGCGGCCCGTCCCCGCTATCACACGAGCGCGGCGCAATCCCGCCGCGCGCCGGCTCCGGGGTTGGCGTTCGTCACTCGAGAGCGAACTCGGGAGACCGCCGGTTCGATCCGGCCGCCCGATGATACAAAGCTTCCGCGACCGCGCGCATGCGGACCGCTGGACTAAAAGGTTCTGACCGGGCGGGCGTTTGGCGTATACTTTTGACCTGGAGCTGGCTCGTTTGGCGATGATTCCACCCTGGAAAGCCTATCAACGTCAGGATTCGACGCGGGTCGCGCCGCCGCGCCGAAGCGCCGCGCGGATGCGCCGATTGGTTCGCGTCACCGCGATTTTCCTGGCGACGCTGCTGGTCTGCGCACGGGCGGGATTCGCCGCCGATCCGGCCGGGCAGGCCGCGCAAATGAGCGACCGGTCGTTCGCGCTGCTCTCCGCGTTGACGGCGGCGAGCGGCGGCGGCAACGCGAATCCGGCGCTCGGTCCGATGGCGGTTTTTGCCGGCGACGCGCAGACCCTCAGCCATGCGCTGGCGGCCGGCGATCATGCGGCGGCGTCAGCGGCGGTCGCATCGCTGGAAGCGGACCAAAAATCGGTTGACGGCGCGGTTGCGAGTCGCCCGCAGGGCTTCGACGCGAACCAATGGAACGGGATCAAGCAGGAACTCGCCGCGATTGCGCGGGTCGTTCCCGCGACCGCGCCGCCCTCCGCGCCCGCGGTGGGCGGCGCGCCTGCCAGCGCGGCGGCCGGATCGGCTGTGCCGCCGACCAGTCCGGCCGCGGCGGCGGGGTCGTCGATGGCGAGCGGGGCGTCCGGACCGCCGTCCATGCCTGACGGCGGCGGCGGCGCACCCCAAATCGTGATCGAATCACGCACGCCCGAGGGCGACGCGGTGCGGGTCAAGGGCTACATGGAGGGATCGAATCTGCGCAGCGCCGGAATTTACCAGGATGGGCGCGAGCTGCAGGCCTTTCATATCGACAAAGTGGCGGGCGCGGAGCGGATTTCTTTCGACCTCGGGCTGGGCAATCCCTCCGCCGGCACGACGATTCGCGCCTACGACGTCAACGGCCGGATGGGCGAGGCGTTCGTGCTGGCGGCCGGCGCGAGGTCGGCCGCCGTGCCGGCCGCGATGACGCCGGGCGGCGGCGCGGCGGAGGCGTCGAACGCGCCGGAAATTCCCGCGATGCGCGCGCCGGGTCTTGCGACCGAGGAGGGCGGGGTCGAGGTCGATCGCAATTCGCCCGCCTCCAGCCGGACCAATCTTGCCGTGATCCCGTCACACGGCCCGCCGCGCCCGTCGCCCTCGAAACGCCATACGCTGGCCAGCCATCTGGGCGACGTGCATATCGACGTGATCGCGGTGAATCAGCTCCAGGCGACGCCGCCAAAATATGAGATCGTCGGGCAGATTCAGGGGCGCGGCGTCACCCGCGCCGGCATCTATATCAACGGCCGCCTGGTCCATCGGATTCCGATCTCGCGCGGCGCCGGCGTGAACAGCTTCGACCAGCGCTTCGTTCTCGAAGGCGGGGCGCCGACGATCCGCGCCTACGCGATGGGCGATCAGTTTATCGAGACGCCGATCGACCTGACCGATTCGCTGGCGTCGGTCGGAACTCCGCCGGTCGCCGCGCTCCCGGGCGGGACGATGATGAGCGCGCCGATGATGGGCGGGGGAACCATGATGGGCGGCACGATGATGGGCGGCGCGCCGATGATGACGGCGCCGATGATGGGCGCGGGAATCGTGATTCAGATCGCCGCGATCGGCGCGATTTCGTCGAATCTCGACGTCGTCTCGGGCGTAATTTCCGGCAATAATTTGACGCGCGCCGGGCTGTATCAGAACGGGATGCTGGTGCAGGCGATCCCGGTGAGCCACGGCCTCGGCGCGATTATCGGCTCGCTGCTGCCGGGCCATTCGAACAACGTGAATTTCAACCTGCGGTTCAATCCGCAGGCCGGACCGGCGACGATTCGCGCCTTCGACAACACGGGGGCCTACGCCGAGCAGCCGGTGGTCGCGGGCGGCGTGACGGTCAATCCGTACGCGGCGGGGATGTCGCCGTACGGCGCATACCGGCCGGGGATGGTTCCATATGGGACGACGCCCTACGGAACAGTCCCGTACGGCACGGTTCCTTATGGGACGATGCCGTACGGGTCCGCGCCCTACGCGACCAATCCCTATTCGAGCGGCACGATCGGGGCGCCGCCGATCAACCCGTACACCACGCCAAGCAATCCGTTCGCCGGCCCCTCGGTCCGCTGAGAAATCCGCGCCGCCCGGATTAGATTGCGGCGGGGGTCGTGGTTAGATTAAAATGTGGAGTTTACAGCTAATTCGAGAGTGAACGCATAATGTTGATTCAGGCGACGCAGCTCAGGCCGGGAATGGTGCTCGAATACAATGGCGCCCTGTGGCGGGTCATGACCATCCAGCACATTACGCCGGGCAACTGGCGCGGCATGGTCCAGACCAAACTGCGCAATATCCAGACCGGGTCGCAGACCGAAAACCGTTTCCGTTCGGAAGATCGCGTCGAACGGGTGATCCTCGATCAGGTCGAAATGGAATTCCTCTATCAGGAGGGCAGCGACTTCCATTTCATGAACACCGAGACCTATGACCAAATCACGCTGCCCAAGGATTTGATCGAGGACGTGGCCGGCTATCTGACGCCGAACATGAAGGTCGAGGTCGAATTCCACCAGAGCACCCCGCTCAACGTGACGCCGCCCAAGACGGTCACGATGCGCGTGGTCGAGACCGATCCGGGGATCAAGACGGCGGCGGTGACCAACACGCTGAAGCCGGCGAAGGTCGATACCGGGCTGGTCGTGCAGGTGCCCCATTTCGTGGTCGAGGGCGACCTGATCACGATCAACACCGAAAACAACGAATACGTCTCGCGCTCGAAGTAAGGCGTGGGCGGCCCGCCGCATCGGCGGACCAGCCGCCCGACTATCGTGAACGATCGCGCCCCGATCGCGCGCCGCAAACGCGCGCCCACGCCGCCGCGGCGCCTGCCTATCCCGGCCGGCGGCGCGATTCGCTTCGGTCCGAAACTTTACCTCGCGCAGACCCAGCCCGGTCTCGAAGGGATCGCGTGGAGCGAGATCGCCGCGCGCCTGGGCGAGCACGGCGGCGCGCGCGAACTGGCCCGCCGCACCGTCGCCGATCGCGCCGGCCTGACGATTTTCCACGCCGAACGGATCGATCCGTTGGGCGCGATGCGCTGCGCCGAGGATCTGCTCGCGCTGGTCGCCTATCGCCGGTTTGCGCCCGCGAGCGCGGAGTCGCCGCGCGCCGGCGCGACGCTCGAGCGGGTGCGCGCCGTGGTCCGTGACGCGCGCTTTATCGAAGACGCCCTCGAAGCGCGGGCGCGAATCGCGCCGGGCAGTCGCGCGGGGCGCAAGATGCGCTTCCGGGTGGTAACGCGGATGACGGGCGAGCACGAGTTCCGCCGTCTCGATTTGAAGCGGATGGTCGAAACCGCGATCGGCGAACGCGGCGACCATAGCTGGCGCGCGGTCGAGGAGGACGCCGACGCCGAATTCTGGGCGACGATGCTGCCCGACGAATTCATCCTCGCGCTGCGGCTGAGCGACGACCGCATGCGCCATCGCGACTACAAGGCGGCCCATCTGCCGGGATCGCTCCGGCCGTCGGTGGCGGCGGCGATGGCGTGGCTGTCGCATCCGGCGGACGACGACGTGATGCTCGATCCGTTCTGCGGCGCGGGCACGATTCTGATCGAACGGGCGCATCTGGGGCGCTACGCCAGGCTGATCGGCGGCGATCGCGACGAGGCGGCGCTGGCGGCGGCGCGCGAAAATATCGGCCCGCGCCATCAGCCGCTCGAACTCCATCATTGGGACGCCGCCGCGCTGCCGCTTGGGCGCGCGGCGGTGAACAAGGTCGTGACCAATCTGCCGTGGGGCCGGCGCCACGGCACGCACGAGGAAAACCTTCGGCTCTATCCGCGCGCGATCGCCGAGCTGCGCCGGGTCGCCGCGCCCGGCGCGCCGCTCGTGATCCTGACCGGCGAAATCCGTTTGATGGCCGACCTGATGCGGCGCGAGCGGATTCGTCCGGAGCGAATCATGCGCGTTTCGATCCTCGGCGCGCCCGCCGCGATCCACGTCTTTCGCAACGTCTGATTCCGATCGCGCCGCCCTGACGCGCGCCGCGGCCGGCTAATCCCGCTCGATCAAATAGGTCGCGCTGGCGCGGACGGTGCGGATGGTATCGCCGTCGCGCGTCATCCCGAGTCCCGCGCGGTCGCCCGCGACCGCCGTTTCCATCAGGTCGCGCAGGCGCGCCGCGCGTTCGGGCGGCGTATGGTTGAAGGCGATCCAGTCGGCGAAGGCGCCGCGCGTCTCGCGCACGATTTTCATCGCGACGCGGAAACCCTCCGCCGCGAACATCGCTTCGAATTCGCGCGCCGGCAAGGAACGCGCGTGGGTCGGATCGCTCAAACGCTCCATCTGGTTGTGCAGGTCGGATTTGGCGGGATCGTCGGCGCTGAGCAAATCCGAGATCAGCATCCAGCCGTTGGCGCCGACCACCCGCGCCATCTCGGCGAAGACCCGGGCGGGATTGACGAAATGATGGAACGAGAAGCGGCAGATCGCGCCGGTGCAGCGCCCGTCCGCAAGCGGCATCCGTTCGAGTTCGCCGGCGAGGAAGATCGCGTTGGCGATTCCGCGCGCCGCCGCGGTCGCGCGGGCCGCAGCCAGCGCCGCCGGCGCGAAATCGAGTCCGATCGCGCCGCGGCAGCGTGCGGCGAAGGCCAGCGTCGCCGCGCCGGTTCCGCAAGCGACGTCGAGCACCCGGTCGTCGCGGCCGGGGCCGGCGGTCGCGAGCATGAAAGCGATGAATTTGCGATCGCCGGGGGATTCCGTCACCGCATAGGCGGAGGGCTGGCGGCGGAACTGCGCGAGCAGCGTGGGGCTGGTCCAGATCGATTCGCTCATCGCGGCGGTTTTCCTTCCATGTGCGCGACGCCACGCGGGATAGCGCGAGGTTTACCGCGGCGGCGGGAAAATGTCACGGGCGATGGCGGATCAGAAAGAGCAGCATCAGCGCGGTCGCGATCGCCGCCGTCGAGCAGAGCGCGCCGATCGCCTGCAGATAGAGGGCGTAGCGCGGCGAGCCGATCAGCCGTATCAGGCGCGGATCGCGCCACGGCGCGCGTTCGCATTGCCGCAGCATGTGGCGCTGGATCGCGTGCGGCCACGTCATGCAGGCCGCGCCGATCACGCCGTAGGACAGGGCGACGGCGGCGAGGATGATCAGATGCACGATTTTGGCGCGGGATCGCGCGCGGCGACGAACGCGGGGCGCGCCCGGGCGCCAGCGGCGTCAGCCGAAGGCGTGCGGCGCCCGTTCGCGCGCCTGCGATCGCCAGGGTTCCGGGAGCTCGACTTCGCGCGCGTCGGTCCAGTTGGTTTCGAGCCGATAGAACTCGCGCGCCGGCTCCAGGAACAGATGGACCACCACGTCGGCGTAATCGAGCGCGACCCAATGGCAATGGCCGAGGCCTTCGATCGCCGGCGGCCGCGCGCCGCCGCGGGCGAGCCGCTCCTCGATCCCGCGGGCGATCGCCCGCACCTGCACGTCGGAACGGCCGGTTGCGACGATAAAATAGTCCGCGATCGAACTGAGATGTTCGACTTCGAGGACGACCAGGTCGAAGGCCTTTTTTTCCAGCGCCGCTTCGGCGGCGGCGATCGCCTTTTGATACGAGGTCAGATTCGCCCTCTCTTCCGGCATCGCCCGGATTGCCGCCGCGCCGCCCGCTTCGGCCCGCTCATCGGGCGCCCTGATACAGCGCGTGGCGCTCGATATAGTCGGCGACGTCGCCGGGCACGAGATAGCGAATCGATTGATGCGCGGCGATTTTGCGCCGGATGAGAGTGGCCGAGACCGGAAGGAACGTGGTGGCGACGAACGTGAGCGTATGCCCGCTGGGATTCACAAAATAATCTTCAAGACGAGAGTAGCCAAACCGCTTCAGCGCCGCAAGCGCGCCCTGGTCCGCGCCGCCCGCGCCCTCCGCCGGGCGCGTATGCACAACCAGGTTGGCGAGCCGCGTGATTTCCTCCGCCTCCTTCCACGTCTCGAGTTCGGCGAATTGATCGCCGCCCATGATCAGGAACAGCTCGGAGTGGCCGCGCGTACTCGACAAAAAGTAGTGAATTGTGTCAATTGTGTAGGAGCGGCCCGAGCGCCGCACCTCCGCGTCCGAAACCATGAAATGGCGGTTGCCCTTGGTCCCCAGCCGCACCATCGCGAGCCGATGCTCGGCGGGGGCGAGGCCGTCGCTGGGCTTGTGCGGGGGCGAGGCGGCGGGAATGAAATAGACCAGGTCGAGACCGAGGGTTTCGCGATCCTCTTCAGCCGCCCGCAGATGGCCTAAATGGATGGGATTGAAGCTGCCGCCGAATAACCCGATTCGCATCGTCACCGCCGCGCGGCCGCGCGCGTCATCCGCGCACCTGACCCTGTCCGTGAATCACATACTTGTAGGTGGTGAGTTCGCGCAGTCCCATCGGCCCGCGCGCATGCAGCCGGTTGGTCGAGATGCCGGTTTCGGCGCCAAAGCCGAACTCGAAGCCGTCGGTGAAGCGGGTCGAGGCGTTGACGTAGACGGTCGCGGAATCGACCTCGCGCTCGAACCGCGCCGCGGCCTGGGGGTCGGTGGTGACGATCGCGTCGGCGAGTCCGGAGCCGTGGCGGCCGATAAAATCGATCGCCTCGTCGATCGAATCGACAATTTTGACGGCCAGAATCAGGTCGAGATATTCCGTGTCCCAATCGGCGTCCGTGGCCGGCGCGCAATCCGGCAGCAGGGCGCGCGCCCGCGCGTCGCCGCGCAACTCGACCCCCGCCGCGCGCATCCGCGCGCCGATTCGCGGCAGGAACTTCGGCGCGGCTTCGGCATGGACGAGCATGGTTTCCATCGCATTGCAGACCGACGGCCGGCCGCACTTGGCGTTGTGGCAAATCTCCTCGGCCATCGCGAGGTCGGCCGCGCGATCGACGTAGGTATGGCAGATGCCGTCGAAGTGGGGAAGGATCGGCACGGCGGAGCCGGCCAGCGCCTCCTTCAGGGATTTGCCGCCGCGTGGAATGATCAGGTCGATCGCCTCGGGATGGCGCTTGAGGATCTGGATCGCCGCGCGGTCCGGATTGCGCACGATCGCGACGCACGCCGGATCGAAGTCCTCGGCCGCCAGCGCCGCGCCCATCAGGTCCGCCAGCGCGCGATTCGTCTCGAGCGCCTCGCGGCCGCCGCGCAATATCACGGCGTTGCCGGCCTTGAAGCCGAGCGCGCCGGCGTCGACGGTGACGTTGGGGCGCGCCTCATAGATTATCGCGATCACGCCGAGCGGAACGCGGGTCTGGATAATTTCGAGGCCGTTGGGCCGGCGCCAGCGGGCGATCGTTTCGCCCACCGGATCGGGCAGCGCCGCAATCTCCTCGACGCCGCGCGCGATCGCGCCGATTCGGTCGGCGTTGAGCGCCAGCCGATCGAGCGTCGCGCCCGCGATTCCGGCGGCGCGCGCGTTTTCGAGATCGATCCGATTGGCCGCGAGCAGGGCGTCCGCGGCTTCGCGCAGCGCGTCGGCCAGCCGTTGCAGGGCGGCGTTTTTCCGCGCGGTCGAGGCGAGCGCGAGGCCGCGCGCCGCCCGCCGCGCCGCGGCCAGCATGGTCAGTATTTCCGTTTCCAGGCTCATGCGAGGTCTTCAATCAACACGAAGTTGTCGCGATGGATAATTTCGTCGGCGACCTTGTAACCCAAAATCCGGGAGATTTCCTGCGAGCGCATCCCTTTGACCTTTAGCACGTCGGCGGCGGGATAATTCACCAAGCCGCGGCCGAACTCGAGGCCCTCCTGATCGAGCAGGCTCACGCAGTCGCCGCTGGAGAATTCGCCGCTCACGGCGCGGATACCCGAGGGCAGCAGGCTGCGGCCGCGATTACGCAGGGCCTCGGCGGCGCCGCGATCGACGGCGAGCGCGCCGGCGGGTTTGAGCGCGAACGCGATCCAGTGCTTGCGCCCGCGCATCCGCCGGCGCGCCGGCAGCACCAGTGTGCCAATTTCGCTGGCCGGATCGAGCGCGGCGAGCAGGGCGCCGGGTTCGCGGCCGGGCGCGATAATCACGCCGATTCCGGCGCGGGCGGCCTGCCGCGCCGCCTTCACCTTGGTCGCCATCCCGCCGCTGCCGAGCGGACCGGCGCGATCGGCGCTGAAGCCGCGCATCCCGGCCTCGGCGTCGGCGATCAGCGGAATCAGGCGGGCGTCGGCGCGCCGGCGCGGATCGCCGGTGAACAGCCCCCGCACGTCGCTCAGGATAATCAGCGCCCGCGCCTGGGCCATCTCCGCGACCAGCGCCGACAGCACGTCGTTGTCGCCCATGCGGATTTCCTCGACCGCGACGGTGTCGTTCTCGTTG
>JAJXYM010000002.1 GCA_021780585.1 Deltaproteobacteria bacterium | reverse complement strand
CGACGTTGTGAGCCTGCGGATGCACGCGACGAAAGTCTAACGTCCGGCGGCGCGGAGGCGAAGCCGACGGAATTTTCAGTCGCCGACGGCGCCGCCGCCCTTGAGCGGATCGAAAGCGCCGCGCAATTCGCCGGGTCGAATCCGGATCGCGCTGATGGCGCCGAGTTCCGGCACGATTTTCAGATGGTAGCCCATCGCGGTCAGTTCGTCGCGGGTATGAAAAGGCAGCTCCTGCTCGACAAAGACAATATCGGGCTGGGCCTGCTGGTGGACCCGCGGGAGGCGCACGGCGGTCTCGGGCTCCAGATGGAAGGCGAACGAATCGATCGTCACCTGGGCGACGCCGCTGATAATCGTCGGCCCGCCGGAACCGCCGGCCGCGAGCGCCGGCCGCCCGTCCTTGAGGGCGATCAGCGGCGACATGCTGGAGAGCGGGCGCTTGCCGGGCGCGACCTCGTTGTTTTCCTCGCCAACCAGCCTGAAGGCGTTGGGTACGCCTGGCGCGACGCCAAAATCGTCCATCTCGTCGTTCAGCACCAGTCCCATCGATTCCACCATCAGCTTGGCGCCGAAGATCGTGTTGACCGTGGTGGTGACTTCGACGACATTGCCGAAGCGATCGGCGACAGCGAAATTCGAAGTGCCGTGATCGTGCGCCGCGGCGACCGGCGGCGCGGGCGCGTGATGCAGCGCGCGGTCGCGCGCCTGCGCAATATGTTCCGGCGACAGCAGCGTTGCGAGCGGCACCTTGACGAACCCGGGATCGGCATACTGGGCGCGGTCAATAAAGCCCTGGCGCATCACTTCGATCAGCCGCGCCAGATAGGCGGGCGAATCGGCGCCGAGGCCGGCGAGGTTGCTGTTCGAGAGCATCCCGAGAATTTCCAGCACGACTCCTGCCGACGATGGCGGCGGCATCGTATAGACGTCATAGCCGTCGTATGGAAGATGGATCGGATCGCGCCATAGGGGGCGGTAGCTGGCGAGATCTTCCGCGGTCAGGATGCCGCCGCGCTGCTTGACGAAGTCGGCGATCTTCGCGGCGATGGCGCCGTGATAGAAGCGTTCCGCTGGAGCATCGCCGAGGCTTTCGATCAGCGCGGCCAGGTTGGGATTATGCAGAATCGCGCCGGCGTGGCGCGGCGTGCCGTCGGGATTGAAATAGATTGCGTGGAAACCGGCGTCCTGGCCGATGATCGGCGCGACCAGCATAAGTTCCCGCGCCATATGCGGGTTGAGCGGAAAGCCGGCGCGCGCCAGTTTGATCGCGGGCGCGGCGAGCTGGGAAAACTTCATCGTGCCGAAGCGGCGCAGCGCGGCGTCAAGCCCGGCTGGTTCGCCCGGCACGGCGACCGCGAGCGCTCCGGTGCGCGCCAGTTGCTCGTCGGGTTTGCCGTCGCGCATATACATATCGGGACGGGCGGCCGCGGGCGCGACCTCGCGATAGTCGAGCGCGTAGAGCTTTTGGGTTTTGGCCCAATAAATCAGCATGAAGCCGCCGCCGCCGAGGCCGCATGAGCTGGCGTTGGTGACGCCCAGCGCCAGCGAAGTTGCGACCGCGGCGTCGATCGCGTTGCCGCCCTGGCGCAGAATTTCGAGGCCGGCGCGCGCCGCGGGCTCGCTCTCCGCCACGACCATCTCATGCGGGGCGGTCGCGGCGACGGCGATCCGCGCGCCGCGGAGGCTCATCGCGACGATTAGAAAGACGAAGATGAAGACGCGCACGCGGCGCCCGGGCGCGATTGGCGCGGAGCTCGGTATCGTCGGCATCCCGATGTAACTAACAGCGCCCGCGGCTCAAGAAAAGCCGGGTTTCCGGCCCGGCGCGAGCGATGTTAGATTTGCCGCCACAGCCATGGTCCACGCACGGCGCCGAGCGGGGCGCCCAAGGAGCGACGATGAATTTCACCGACATCATTTACGAAAAAGCCGATCGGGTCGCGACGGTCACGCTCAATCGCCCCGAGCGGATGAACGCATGGCGGGCGCAACTCGAGCATGAATTGCGCGCCGCGATGACGGACGCGGAGGCCGATCCGGAAATCGGCGCGATCGTGGTGACCGGCGCGGGCAAGGCGTTTTGCGCCGGCCTCGATATGGCCGCGCTGACCAAAATCGCTTCTGAATCCGGATTGGGCGACGAACTGGCGGAAGGACGCGGCGGCCAGAGCCTGAATCCGAATTTCCGCGGCCGCTTCGCCTGGCTGCTGGCGATGAAAAAGCCGGTGATCGGCGCGATCAACGGCGCCTGCGTCGGGATGGGTTTCGCGCACGCGCTCCATTTCGATATCCGAATCGCCTCCGAGCGGGCCCGGATGGGCACGATTTTCCCGCGCCGGGGGTTGGCGATCGAGCTGGGCGCAAGCTGGCTGCTGCCGCGGATCGTCGGTCTCGCCAACGCGGTCGAAATCGCCGTGACCGGCAAGCTGATCGATGGCGCCGAAGCCTACCGGATCGGATTGGTGAGCAAGGTCGTGCCGCACGAGGAATTGATGCCGGCGGCGCGGGCGCTGGCCACTGAAATCGCCACGCAATGCTCGCCGCTTGGCGTCGGCCACGCCAAGCGCATGGTCTATGAGCATCTGTTCACGGACCTGACGGCGGCCTGCGCCGACGAGGATCGCACTGCCGTCCTGATGACGCGGTCGGAGGATTTCAAAGAAGGGATCAAGGCGTTCACCGAGAAGCGCGCGCCACGCTTCACGGGCAAGTAGACCGCGGCGCGCGCCGTCACGATAACGCGGCGGCGCGCCTCAATTCAGGCGCGGGCAAACGCCTCGCTACTTGGAAGTCTTGTCCGGCTTGTCGGACTTGTCGGCGCGCTCGGGCTTTTCCGGCTTGTCCAGCGGATGGCGGAACTTGCGATCGGGATGGCGCACGGTGAGCACCGCGCAATGGGCCTTGTTGACCACCCGTTCGGCCACGCTGCCCATCAGGACGTGCGCGAGGCCGGTGCGGCCGTGGGTGCCGACGACGATCAGATCGGCGCCTTCGGTATGGGCCGCGTTGATGATTTCGAGGAACGGCGCGCCGACGCGCAGCAGGCTGCGCACCTTGAGTCCGCTTTCGCGCAGCCGCGCGGTGGTCTGATCGAGTTCGCGCAACGCGAGCAGACGCTGCTCCTCGGCGATCCGGTTCATCGCGCCGACGTCGAGGCCGGGGCTGAGTTCGCTGATCATGACGGGCGCGAGCGGCTGATCGACATGCACCACAATCATCTCGGCGCCGAAGCGCCGCGCCAGCTCCTGGGCGTAGCCGAGGGCGTAGTTCGAATCGTCGGAAAGTCGGTGGCGGCGACAATTTTGGTGAAGGTGGGCACGCTGCGAACCATACGCCGGACGGGCCGTTCGGGCAAGGGCGCGGCGTCTCCGACACGCGGGTGCGATCGCTGAAATGCGCGCCATCTGATGCGACGATCGAATCAACCGCCGAGGTCGCGGTAGAAAATCGTCGCGTCACACAACCCGCCGCGCGGCATCAGGGAATAGCCGGGGATCGCGCCGACACGCACCCAGCCCAGGCGCTGGTATAGACGCTCGGCGTCGCCGCCGGTGACCGTGTCGAGCACCAGCAGCGTCTTGCCGCATTCGCGCGCCGCGGCTTCTGCGGTGCGCATCAGCGCCGCTCCCAATCCCTGGCGGCGGGCGCGGCGATGGACCAGCATTTTCGACAGATCGGCGCGGTGCGGTTGATTTTCGGGTTGCTCCAAGGTCAACTGCACGGTTCCGCAAATACCCTGGGCATCCTCAGCGACCAGCAGGGCGCGTTCGCCGGCCGCCACGCCCCGCGCGACGCGACACCAGAACGCCACGGCGCGATCGCGCGACAGCGGGTGCATGAAGCTAACCCCCGCCCCGCCGTCGACGCAGTCGATCAATACCTCGGCGAGTTCGCCGATTTGCGTGGCGTCGACCGCGTGCAGGCGTCGCAAGGACCAGGCGTTCATGCTCATTGTTTCAACGGAGTTTCGGACGCGATCACCACCGCATAGCGCGTGGTTTTCCGCGTCGGGTTGTGGAACATCGTCGGGCGGTCGAGCTCCATGGCCAGACAATCGCCTTCGCGCAACCGATGATGCTCCACGCCGAGCGTGACGTCGATTGCGCCTTCGAGCACCCACACCTGCTGGTATACGGGCCGGGCGCGCGCGCCGGTTTCGAAAGCCACGCGCCCGCCGGGCGGAAAATGCACCTCGACGATCCGCATCGGCTGCGCCACGCCCGGCGGAGAGACGTTGCGCCGCAAGTAGCCAGAGGCCGGGTCTTGCCATTGCGGCTGTTCGGCGCGCCGCGCGATCGGGCCGCTGACCGACTGGCTCGCGACGGCGTCGAACAGCGAGGCCAGCGTCACGCCCAATCCTGTGGCCAGCTTCTCCAGCACCACCGCGGTGGGGCTGCATTCACCGCGCTCGATGAGCGAGATCATTGAACGGCTCACGCCGCTCTTGCCGGCCAGGGCGTCGAGCGAGAAGCGTCGCGCGCCGCGCAATTCGCGCACGCGCTCGGCGATACGACGGCTCAGGTCCGACGCCGCAATTTCCATAATAATGGAAAATTATCCACGATAACGGATAGGGCGTCAAGTCCGGCGCGACCACCGTCGGACGGCTCGAGATCATTTACGACAACACCCCTTGATCGATCTGACCGTATCTCGGTTAGAATCCGGACGTGGCCGCCCGCACCATCGATCCCCGCGAGGTTCGCGCGTTCGGCGATTTCGCCCGCACGTGCGACGAACTATTTGACGAAATGCTGCTCGGCCGCTGGCGGCCGGCGTGGGAGCGCGGACGCGAGCGCGCGGTCATCGTCGACCGCGGCGGCGAATATGAAGTAACGATTGCGGCGGCGGACGCCGATCCGCGGCGAATCGAGGTCGAAGCGGGCGATCGCCGGCTGCTCGTGCGGATTCCGGGCGTCGCCGGCGCGCGCGAGAGCGCGTTTGATTTTTCCCATCCGATTGATAACGCGCGGGTGCGCGCCCAATGGCGCGCCGGCGCGCTGCGCATCACGCTGCCGAAACGGCGCGGACGACGGATCTCGATCGAATAGCGGCGCGGGCGGACCGCCGATGGATGCGCGCACCGCCGCCGAGCCGCCCAACCCTGACTCGAAATAAGGCCGATGGCGCGGAACAACGATAACGAACCCACCCCTCGCGAACCTGAACTGAAGCCGGCCGCGGCCGCCGCGGAATTGCGCGCCGGCGAATTGCGCGGCGTCTCGCCGGTGCCGCCGGCCGAGCTCGAAGGTCTCGCCCGCGATCGCCAGGACCGTCATCTGCTGGGCCAGGGCCGCGCGCTCGACGCGATCCGTCTGGCGATCGGAATCGACGCGCCCGGCTACAACGTCTATGTCAGCGGCCTGCGCACGCGCGAGGAGCGCGATACGATCCTGCGCCTGCTCGAGGAGCGGGCGGCGGCGATGGCGACGCCGGGCGACTGGGTTTACGTCAACAACTTCCGCGCCGCCGAGGCTCCGATCGCGATCGCGCTCGCCTCGGGCCAGGGCACCGAGCTGCGCCAGCGGATGCATGAGCTGGTCGGCTTCGTGCTCGACCAGTTGCCCAAGGCCTTTCGCCGCGAGGATTTCGATCAGGAGCGCGCGGCGTTGCGCGACAAATACAACAAGCGCGCCCAGGAGCTGTTCGGCAATTTCGAGGCGCGCGCGCGCGAACGCGGCTTCGCGATCCAGAGCGCGCCCGGTGGCCAGGTGATGTTCATCCCGCTGGTGCGCGGCAAGATGCCCGAGTCGCCCGAGGAGCTGCAGCGCGAGATGGCCGCGCTGTCCGACGAGGAAAAGGAGCGCCTCGGCCGCGTTCAGGGCGACTTGCAGGGCGAGCTGGGCAATCTGATGATGCGCCAGCAGGAGCTGATGCAAGAGCTGATTGCCGAGATCCGGGCGATCGAGCGGGCCTTCGCCGCGCGCCTGATCACGCCCGCGATCGCGGGTCTCAAAACGCACTTCGACAATCCCGCCGTCGCCGCCTATCTCGACCACGTCGCCGAGCACATGCTGAGCCATCTGGAGCGCTTCCGCGAGCCGCCGGGCGAAGCCGCCGCGGCGGGCGAGGGCGGCGCGCCGCCGGCCGCGCGGCTGGAGGAAAGCGCGCGCTTCTTCGAGTACCAGGTCAACGTCGTGGTCGATAACGCCGGCCGCTCCGGCGCGCCGGTGGCCTGCGAGGACGCGCCGACCTATCGCAATCTGTTCGGCACGATCGAGCGCTGGATCGATCCGCTCGGCCGTTCCGGCACGAATTTCACGCGGATCATTCCGGGCTCCTTCATGAAGGCGGACGGCGGTTTCCTGGTCTTCGACCTCGAGGACGCCGCGGTCGAGCCGGGCGTATGGAAAACGCTCAAGCGCAGCCTCAAGACCGGCCGCATGACGCCCGAGACCTTCGAGCCGTTTCCGTTTTTCTCGGTGAGCGGACTCAAGCCGGAGCCGATCGAGATCCGCACCAAGGTGATCGTGCTCGGCGGCGCCCAACTCTACAATTTGTTATATTTCTACGATCCGGAGTTTGGCGACCTGTTCAAGGTGCGCGCGGAAATCCTGCCGGTGATCGGCGCGGACCGCGAGGCCGCCGGCCATTACGCCGCCCGCGTCGGCGATCTTGCCCGGCGCGAGAAGCTGCCCGGTTTCGAGGGCGGCGCGCTCGCCCGGATCGTCGAATTCGGGATGCGGCTGGCGGGCGATCACGAGCGCGTGGTCAGCCTGATGCAACCGATCGACGACCTCGCGCGGGAGGCGGCCTATTTCGCACGCGCCGCCGGCGCGGCGGCGGTCACCGCCGCCCACGTCGATCTGGCGCTCGACCAGCGCGTGCTCAGGCGCAACTTTATCGAGGAGGAAATCCGCCGGCTGATCGCCAACGGCACGATTATCGTCAACCTCGATGGCCGCGCCGCCGGCCAGATCAACGGTCTCGCCGTGCTCGACGTCGGCGGCTACAGCTTCGGCCGGCCGTCGCGCGTCACCGCGACGGTCGCGCTCGGCCAGGCCGGCGTGATCAATATCGAACGCGAGGCGCGGCTGTCCGGATCGACCCACGACAAGGGAATCATGATCCTCGGCGGCTTCCTGCGCGAGCGTTTCGGCCAGAATAATCCGGTCGCGATGACCGCGAGCATCTGCTTCGAGCAATCCTATTCGGGAATCGACGGCGACAGCGCCAGCTCGACCGAACTGTACGCGTTGCTCTCGGCGCTGAGCGGCGTGCCGATTCGCCAGGACCTCGCCGTCACCGGTTCGGTCGATCAGTACGGCCGCGTGCAGGCGATCGGCGGTGTGAACGAAAAAATCGAGGGCTTCTACCGCGTCTGCAAGGCGGCCGGCCTGACCGGCAAGCAGGGCGTGCTGATGCCGCGGGCGAATCTGCGCAACCTGATGCTGGACAACGAAACGGTCGAGGCCGTCGCCAACGGCGGTTTCCATATCTACGCGGTCGATTCGATCGACCACGGCATCGAGATTCTCACCGGCGTCAGCGCCGGAAGCGCCGACGAGCCGGGCACGATCAACTACCTGGTCGCGCGCCGGCTGCGCGAGATGAGCGAGCGGCTGCGCGAGCGGCCGCAGGCCGAAACCCGCGTGATTCACGAGCCGCCGGTCGCCCCGCCGCCGCCGTCGCCGCCCGGCCCGCCCGAGCCGCCGCGCTGATTCGTTCGGGCGCCGGCGTTTGCGCGTGACGGCGGCGCGTCCCGCCGCTACCATAGCCGCCGAGGATTGTCCCGATGCCGATCGACCTGCGCTTCGAACCCGACGAAGCGGCCCTGCTCACCGACCTGTATGAACTCACGATGGCCGCGAGTTATTTCGCGATCGGGTTCAACGGTCCGTCCTGCTTTTCCCTGAGCGTCCGCCGCTTGCCGCCGCGCCGCGGTTTTCTGGTCGCGGCCGGCCTCGAACGGCTGCTCGAAGCGCTCGAGGAGTTCCGCTTCGCGCCCGCCGCGATCGACTATCTTGCCTCGCTCAAGCTCTTCACTTCCGCCTTTCTCGATTATCTCGCGACGCTCAGGTTCACGGGCGACGTGGTCGCGCTCCCCGAAGGGACGATCTTCTTCGAGGAAGAGCCGATCCTTGAGGTTCACGCCCCGCTGATCGAGGCGCAACTGATCGAGACGCTGGCGATCAATCAAGTCGGGATGGCGTCGCTGGCGGCGAGCAAGGCGGCGCGCTCGCTGATCGCGGCGCGCGGCCGCCGCCTGATCGATTTCGGCCTGCGCCGCAGCCAGGGCGCCGACGCCGGCCTGATCGCCGCGCGCTCCAGCTATCTGGCCGGTTTCGCCGGCACCTCGAACGTCCTTGCCGGCCGCCGCTACGCGATCCCGCTCTACGGCACGATGGCGCACAGCTATATCATGGCGCACGAGACCGAGGCCGCCGCCTTCGCCCATTTCGTCGCGCTCTTCCCCCAGCTCAGCACGCTGCTGGTCGACACCTACGATACGATTCGCGGAGTGGAGAACGCGGCCCGCGTCGCGCTTGAATTGCGCGCCGGCGGCTTCAAGCTGCAGGCGGTGCGGCTCGACAGCGGCGACCTGCTCGATTTGAGCATGCGTGCGCGGCGGACGCTCGATCAACGCGGCCTCGGCGAGGTCGCGATCTTCGCCAGCGGCAATCTCGACGAATACCGGATCGACGAGCTGCTGCGCGCCGGGGCGCCGATCGACGCCTTCGGCGTGGGCACCGCGATGGTGGTGAGCGCGGACGCGCCGTCGCTCGATATCTCCTACAAGCTGGCGGAATACAACGGTATCGCTCGCCTCAAGACCTCGCAGGGCAAGCTCACGCTGCCGGGCCGCAAGCAGGTCTTCCGCGCGATCAACCCCAGCGACGGCTTTTTCGCCGATCGAATCGGGCTGGCCGAGGAGACTGCCGCCGCCGTCGCGCGCGAATTCCGGCCTGCGCCGACCAGCGTCGCGACGCTGCTTGAACGCCGCTTCCAGGCCGGCCGCCGGGTCGAGCCGCGCCCGACGCTGGCCGAATCGCGCGATCGCTTCGCGGCCGAGCTGGCGCGCCTCGATCAGCGTCACAAGGACCTCGAGCGGCCGGAGCGTTATACCGTCAGGCAGACCACCGCGCTGGCCGCGATGGTCACGGCGGAGAAGCTGCGCGCCGAAAGACGCCAGGATTAGCGCGGCGGACTATTCGAGCGCGCGCGCCGCCTCAAGCAGGCAGGTCTCCGTCGTCGGCCAATCGATACACGGATCGGTCACCGAGACGCCGTAGGCGAGCGCCTCGCGATTACGGCTGACGGGCTGATTGCCCGCGCCGATATTGCTCTCGAGCATCACGCCCATGATCGCGCGCGAGCCCCCCGCGACCTGATCGACCAGCGCGCGCAGCACGGCGGGCTGGCGCGTATAGTCCTTGGCGGTCTGCGCGTGCGAACAATCCACCATCACGCGCGGCTCCAGCCCGGCCGTTTCCAGCATCAGCCGGCATTCCTCGATACTGGCGGCGTCATAGTTCGAGGTCTTGCCGCCGCGCAGCACCACGTGGGTGTCGGGATTTCCCGAGGTGCGGATTATCGCCGCCGCGCCATCCTGGTTGATGCCGAGGAACGCATGCGGCCGGCGGGCGGATTCCACCGCGTTCACCGCGATTCGCAGATTGCCTTCGGTGGTGTTCTTGAACCCCACCGGCATCGAAAGCCCGCTCGCCATCTCGCGATGGGTCTGCGATTCGGTGGTGCGCGCGCCGATCGCCGTCCATGAAATCAGGTCCGCCGTGTATTGAGGCGTGATCGGATCGAGCATCTCGGCGCCCGCCGGCAAGCCCATCCGGTTGATTTCGAGCAGCAGCTTGCGCGCGATGCGCAGGCCCGCCTGCATATCGCAACTGTCGTCCATATGCGGGTCGTTGATCAGCCCCTTCCATCCGACCGTGGTGCGCGGCTTCTCGAAATAGACGCGCATCACGAGGAATAGCTGACGCTCGACCGCCGGCTGGATCCGCGCCAGCCGTTCGGCGTAATCGATCGCCGCCACCGGATCGTGAATCGAGCACGGTCCGACCAGGCAGAGCAGCCGGCGGTCCTCGCCGTGCAGGATCCGGCGCACCGTGGCGCGCGCGTCGACCACGGTCTGGGCGATCGCCTCGTCCACCCGGAGCTCTTCCTTGAGCAGGCGCGGCGCGATCAGCGCCTCGGTGTGGACTACATGCAGGTCCTGAATTTCTCGTATCGGCACAACCTGGAAATTTTAGCGCAATCGGCCGTTCCGGCAAACGGTGGGTTTTTCGAGCGTCCGGCGACGCCGGTCAGCGCGCGGATACGATCGCGCTCCGGGCGTCGGCCGCGGCGGCCGCGCGTAGTCCGGCGCGGTCAAAATCGAGCGCCAGGATCGGCTGGGTGAACTCCGCTGGATTAAGCGTCATGCCCGGGGCGAGAATTTGCGCATTTTTGCGATACTGGGCGTATTTATTGGTCATTTCGCGCAGCGCCGGCGCGGACGCGCTCAATCCCAGCGTTATGCGGCCCTCGCGATTCGTCCGCATCAACAATCCATTCACCATTCGCGGGCGATGTTGGTAGTTCGACGCGACCACGCCCGTGAGCCAGAGGCGCGGCAGCAGCCCAAGTCGAGCGGCTTGATCCAGACTCAGCCTGTCAGGAGCGCGTCCCTGCGCCAAATATTCGTCGGCGGCGCCGATCAGCGTCAGCAATCTATCTCTTGCCGCCGTCAGTTGCAGTTCGGCCGGGGTGTCGTGCGCGTACGCGCCGAGCCGATCGAGCGGCACGCGATAGATCGCCACTCCGCCGACGTGGATCGGCGCGGGATCGATCGGATCGAAAAACGCCTTGATCGCTGCGCGTTCGTCGGCGTTGAAAGGCCGCAAGCGCCAGGACGCGGGACCGTCGCCGTAAACCCATTGCCAAACGTGCGCGCCGCGATCGGGAACGATTATCCTGGTGACGCGCTTGTTCACGAGGAATGCCTTCAACTGCCGGTCGAGGTCGGGAATCTTGGCCAGGCTGTAGAGGGCGCTCACGATTGGCCATTCGCGATATCCGTCGGGCACGGCCGGAGTTATTCCCAGATAGCCGCCGGCCATCCGGAAATTCAAATCCGCCGCCGCCTGCCAGAGATCACTGTTCCCATTGGTTCCATAAGGAAGAATCAGGACATTATCGTCAGGCGACAAATATTCGCGGTAAGTATTATGCCGAAAGAAATCGGGCGTATCGACGTTCGTAGTCCAGAACCCGGCATTGGGATTTGGCGCGATTGAAGTCAATACTATCGCGGTTCCGACGATCCGCGTCGCCGGCCTATATGATCCGTCGCTGAGCCACAAAGCGACAATTACCCCGATACAGAGAAACGAAAACGCGGCGAAGCGCGCCGGCAGCGCGGCTTTGAGCAGCGGCATGCGGAGCAATACAATCCCCGGAATCGGCAGCGCGTGCCGGCCGCCAATGAACAGGATCGGGCCGAGCGACAGCACGGAAATGACGGCCAGCATCACGACCGGAAGTTTGACCGTGATTTCATCTCCTCGTCGATAGGCCATGAGGCAAACGACGAAAATCGCCGGCAATCCGATATAAGCGGTCATGTCGTAGAGATTGGTTTTCGCAGTGAGCAGTTGGCTGAACCCAAAGGCGCCCAATGCGTTGACGGGCGCGGGGATAATAAAATTCAGCGGATAGGCCGAGTTGATAATCGGATAGACTGGATGCATTTCAATGGCGAGTATGCGGGACTTGACTCCTATTCCTGGGGCTGCCTATTCTGGCTCAGACAGGCCGGTGCTTTGACACTACTCTTGATGTTCGTAATCGGGATCGTCTACTGCCAAAAAACGTCCCTTGCTAAACTCGTATTTGCGGCAAAAAGCCGTGCGTCGGGGCGTTTTAAGGTCATCGATATATTGGACCCATCCCATGACATAGAGCGCCCAGTTGCCCATGCCCGACAGAATGTCGTTGGCTCTCGCGTTCATCAACTTACCGTCATTCGCGCTATTAAATGTCCACGGGATGGATTGACTTGGCTGGAGGGCGGTCGCGGAGCATTCAAATCCGTGTTTCCCTTCATACGGTCGTTGCATCGGCAAAATCTGGCTCCATTCGACCCAGCAACCGATCTCGGTGATTTTCGCTTCCGTGCCGCCCGTGTTCGAGATGTAGAACTGGCCACTGACCGGATGATGATCTCGAAACAAAGGGGGACGCGGGATTTCGTCGGCCACATCGATCACTACGTTCCTGATAATGAGCTTGGGCCGGAATTGCAGAAGCAGCATCTTGTTCGCAATCCGCGCTTGCTCACTGATCTCGTTCCACTGCAAGCCCGCAAATACCAGATAGCCGAAACCGATTATTGCCAAGGCGATGTTGACCTTCACCGATGGCGAACACCAAGTTTCTTGATCGGCCTCTGCTTGTTTCTCGGTAGCTACGGCCTGCTCTTTTATAGTTTGGATCGCTTTACTGAGAGCCAACTCCGTGGATTGCCAAACCGAAAGTGGTACTTGGGCCTCTT
>JAJXYM010000046.1 GCA_021780585.1 Deltaproteobacteria bacterium | reverse complement strand
GGCTTGACCGTGACCGCGCGCATCTGCGACGGTTCGTCAACCGCGATGAAACGTAAGATGACGTCGATCCGGCGCTTTGCTCTGGCGCTCCTGATGTTCGCCGCGATTGGCGTGGCCGCGCCGGCGGCGCGCGCGCAGTATCCGTGGATGCGCCTGCCGCCGACGCCGGCCCTGCCGCGCCCGGAGCGCGACGGGGCCGCGCCGGTCAACGGTATTCGCTTGTGGTACGCCGTGTTCGGACACGGAAGCCCGGTGATCCTGTTGCACGGCGGTCTCGCGAACGCGAATTACTGGGGCTGGCAGGTGCGCGCGCTCGCGCCGGAGCACGAGGTTATCGTGCTCGACAGCCGCGGTCACGGTCGCAGCACGCGAACCAACGCGCCGATCACCTACGACCTGATGGCGTCGGACGTGATCGCGCTGATGGATTATCTGCACATTCGCCGGGCCGCGATCGTCGGGTGGAGCGACGGCGCGATCATCGGCCTCGATCTCGCGATCCAGCATCGGGAGCGTCTGACCGGACTGTTCGCGTTCGCGGCGAACTCCGATCCGTCCGGGGTCAAGGACGTAAACGCAAGTCCCGTATTTACGGCATTCATCGCGCGCGCGTCACGGGAGTATCGACAACTTTCGCCCACCCCGACACAGTTCAACGCGTTCCTGGCGAATATTCAGAAGATGTGGGCGAGCGAACCGCATTTCACCGACGCGCAGTTGCGCGGGATCACTACGCCGACCTGGATTGTCGACGCCGACCATGACGAGGCGATCAAGCGCGTGAACACCGATCATATGGCGGCGCTGATACCCGGGTCGGGCGAACTGATCCTGCCCGAAGTCAGCCATTTCGCCTTTATTCAGAATCCGGTGATGTTCAATCAGGCCTTGTTGTTCTTCCTCGCAAACGACTGACTAATCGCGTCAAATTCAATCCGCCGAAGCGCGACGGGTCACGGGAAGTCGGTCGTCAGATCGGCTGAGGCGTCGAAGTAAGCCTGCAAATCCCGCATATAATGCGAGCAAAAGGCCTCGCGCGCGGCCGACGCGCCCCATACGAACAGCGGCGAGTCGAAGACCGTCAGCATGTTAAGCGTATGACATTCGTCCGCGCGGCCGTGCTCGCGAATGTTCTGGAGCATCTCGCGCCATACCGGATACGGACCTTCGACCGTCACCGCTTTGGGGGACGCCGCATCGAGCGATGGCAAATGTTTCACCGCGCCGCAGCGAGCGCCTGAAAAAGCTAGTTCAAAGCAATCGCTGGCGCTGGCGAAATCCACCTTCACCACCAGCATCAATTCGATCGCTCGCAGCCGCCGGCATCGTTCCGGGTTGGCGTTGGCCGCGCGCCGCAACGCCAGGAACCATTCGAGCGAAGGAAACGTTGGCATTGCTTTACCATCCGAATGCACGACTTGGTTGTCTTCGACCGCTCGAGACTTCTAAGCGTGGCGAGCCAGGACGCACTCGCGTTCGCAGTTATAGCGTCCCGGCCAGTTCGAGCATCGGCATATCACCCCGCGCTCCGCATTGAATGCGATCACCGCCGGCGCGCCAGTATCGGGACATGTGACCGTGGACGTGACGCCCCACGTTGCGCGCCACGATTCCGCGAGATCCGAGGCGATTTGCGGCTCGCGTCGCACGATCACCGCGAGTACCGTCGCCGCCGCCGCCAGGTCGCCAATCATCACTTTCCACCACGGCAGCGCCACGACGGCCGCTGGACCGAACATCATGAAGGCCGCGCCCAAAAACGCCTCCATTCCAACAATAAAGACGGTTAGCGGCACGAATAGAGTGATATCGCGCCTCCCGTAGGCCAAAACCAGAACGGCCGCGATCCCGATCAGCGCGAACGCCGCCATATGCGCCACCAGATAGAGGAAAAACGGCGACGCAACAGAACCCCGCGCGGAAATACCGGGCAGGAAACGCGCCGAGGCGGCGGCAAGTGCGCGAACGGTTTGCGGAAGGTCTCCGTGAAGCGCGTCTACCGCGAAAAACCACAACGCCATCACAGAACCGCCCGCCAATCCGCCGAGTGCGCCATCGGTAATGAGCCGTTTAGTGGGATCACGCATTGTCCGTCCTCCCTGGGCTGAACACCGATTCTTCACTTCCCGAAATGAGCAAGCGCCGTACCAATCGCATCCGCCATGGCGGAGTGATGGCACAAATGATGCTCCATAAGTCATCCGTGATGCCGGATACTTCCGGGAAAGATGGAATCGTGGAAAAGGAGGTCAGATACATGAAACTCGTGCGGAGGTTGTCGATCTGGGGTTTGCTGGTCGCCGTCGTGATGGTTTTGCCGGGTATCGTTGGCGCGCAAGATTATGCGCCGCCGGCTGAGGAACAGGCCTGGCTTGCCGCGACCGCCAATCAGAGCGGAACGATTCCTCCCGGAACCGAGATCACGATGCAGAACTGGCAGCAGTATAAACAGTTCATGCCGGCCGGGATGGTCGATCTGTTCGAGGGCAAGTATTTCTGGAAGATGCCGGCGGACGTCCGCATGGTGATCGGTCCCACCGTGGACCATCCGATGCCGGCGAGTTATCGCGAAGCTACTGAAAAGTACAGCGCGCAGGTCAGGATTCAGCCGTTGGCGGACGGCGGAATGACGATCGTGAATTATCAGGGCGGACAGGCTTTTCCGAATCCGCAAGAGCCGAACAAGGGCTGGAAGATTCTTGTGGACGAGTGGTTTCCGCCCGCGCCGCATCTATATGTACAAGCCTATTCGCCCGATTCGGCATTGATTCATTTTTGCACCTCCGACCGGTTCCAGAATCGCGCCTGCGTGAAGAATGACCTGGTCTATCGCCAGCTCGCCTTCAACAGCGATCCGGGAATTCCGCGAACCGAGCCGGGCGCGCGCGACGCTTATCTAAGCGAATGGATCATGGTGGAATCTCCTGAGGAATCGAAGTACACGGCCGATTTGACGACCTTCTACCAGGATTTCACCAAGCCCCAGGATGACTACGTATTCGTACCGGCGATGCGCCGTTCGCTGCGGCTGTCGGTGTCGGCCCGCTGCGCGCCGCTGTTCGGCAGCGACATGACTCACGACGACCAGAAAACCGGCTTCAACGGCGGATTCACGGCGTTTCAGGCGAAATATCAGGGTGACCGGCAAGTTCTCGCAATGATGGAAGAGACCAGCGCCGAAGGGAAGTTTCCCGAAAACTACGACTGGCCGCTGGGATGGGCCAAGCCGTCATGGGGTCCGTGGAGTCTGCGTAACGCCTATGTTATCGACGTGCGGCGCATTCCCTCGATGAGGCCGGGCTATTGTTACGGTAGCCGCTTCATGTACATCGACAAGCAAACGATGTCGCCGACCTGGATCGACCTGTACGACACCAACATGGCGTTGTGGAAGGTGGCGAGCTACGCGAAAGGCCCGCTGACGGACCCGGCTTCCGGGCAGGTTTATGCCTGGGGTCACTACACCGAGCAGTATTGGGATCTGCAGAATGATCATTTCAGCAGTATCTTTGGCGCCGATTCGCGGGGCAAGGACCTTCTGATCAACGGCATGGCGCCGAAAGAGTACGACAATATCACGAAGTACTCGACGCCTGGTGGACTGATGCAGATCATGAAGTAGCCGCCAGTGGAATCGCGGCGTCCGACGGTCATCGTGACGCCGCGTCGGCGACCGCTCTCGTCCGTAAGGGGAGGGGTCGCGGGAAGGGGGGAGAAGGGGGGCGCTGTCCGAGGAGGGACGCGCCCCCTTTCAGCTTTCAGCCCATATCAAGCCGTCCCAGCCGCCGAGCGGCCTCGCTTCATTCAGCACTACCCGATCCGAAATAGGTACTGCGAACGCCGGCGGCCCGCCCCGACTAATGGGGATGGGCGGCCGGCGCATCTTATATTGCGGTCGCCGCCGCTGACGGTCTCGAAGCCCGGTGACGGTGTGTGATCGGGCCCAGCGGCCCGCCGGCGCCCTCGATCGGGTCGCCGGCGGGCCGCTACGGTTGATATGTGTAATTGGGTTACAGCGAAGGTGTGCGGAATGGTAACAGCGATACAATCGCCGCCGGTCTTCAGGCGGCCTGTTTCGCCTCGCGCTTGAAATGCGGAATCACATGCTTTTGCATGAGTTCCATACTCTTCATCACCTTGCGGCTGTCGAGTCCGCCGAGGCGGGTCCAGCAAAGCAGTTGCGTGAAGCCGTATTTGGCGGAAATTTCCTGAATTCGTTCGACGCAATAGTCCGGATTGCCGCAGATCACGGCGCCGGCGTCGAGGAGTTGCTGCCAACTGATGGTCTCGGCGAGCTTGCGGGTCTGCGAGTAGAGTTCATAGGTCTTGACGGGTTGCTGGCTGGGCGGGGGAGCGACGTACTTCGCGATCGTCCGGTAATACCACAGGACGGCGTCGGCGTATTCGCGACGCGCCTGCTCGGTGGTTTCCGCGCAATAGACCATCGTGAGCGCCGCGATTTCCTTCGTGGCCGGGTCGTGCCCGCCCGCGCGCAGCGCGTCGCGATATTGATCGAGCAGTCCCTCGGCGCTCTTGCCCTGGAAGCCGAAAACCGGGGCGCAAAGGAGGTTGAAGCCCCACTTTCCGACCATCGCGAAGGTGGCGTCGGTGATGCCGGCGACCCATACCGGCGGATGCGGTTGCTGGAGCGGCTTGGGCCGCACCTCCTGATCCTCAATGTTGAAGTGGACGCCCTTGAAATTGACGCGATCCCGCGTCCACGCCTGCAGAATGACTTCGAGCGACTCGTTGAAGATGCCGCGCGAGTGTTCCTGATCGACCTTGAAGCCCTTGTACTCGACCGGCTGGTAGCCGCGGCCCACGCCGAAATCGACCCGCCCGTCGCTGATCAGGTCGAGCAGCGCAAATTCCTCGGCGACCCTGATCGGATTATGGAACGGCAGCACGACCACGCCGGTGCCGAGGCGAATCCGCTTGGTCACCGAGGCGATCGCGGCCAAGCTGAGCGCCGGCGAGGCGCAGTAGCCATACTCGGTGAAATGATGCTCGGCGGGCCAGATCGAGTCGAACCCCAGATCCTCCGCCGCCCGCATCAGATCGAGTTGTTCCTTCACAATCTCGTGCTCGGTCCTGCCAGCCGGGTTTTCGAACAGATGGAGCATGCCGAATTTCATCTTCGTGACCTCCTTTTCGGTCAGTGCGTTGTCGCTGCCGTTTTCACTTCAGGTCCACGAAATTGAGGACCTATAATCAACGCCATGCGCCCGACTCCGGGCGTCGGCGGCGCGGCGACGCCGTCCGGCTCCGGACCAACCGGGTCCGCGTGGACGCGCGCGCGCCAGCGGCGCCATTTGCGCGCGATTTTTCTCTTCCAGTTGGGCTACAATGAAAGTTGCGGAAAGCTGAAACCGATCAGGAGAACTGACCAGATGCATCGCGATCGGCGCTCCACGGCCCTGCGCGGGTGTATGAACGATGGCCCGCACCTGATGTGCGAGGGACCGATCGAATCCGACCGAGGCCGGAATTATTGCGGACATTGCGCCGTTTCCCGCTGTCAAAAGCTCGTCCATAGACAAGCAAGAGTTGCGCCGCTTTCAGGCTCCGGACGCGCTAATTTCTGGTTCGAAGTCCGGCCCTCCTGCTAGATGTGACTGCGAACAATATGGAACCGATTCACTTCGGCCTGATCTGGGAACACGAACTGGCGTCGCTGCAGCCGCTGCTGGCGGCGATCGCGGCGCGTCGCGACGCGGTGCTGGCGCAGTGGTGGGACCTGTATAGTCTGCATTTTGGCGATCGTCGGACCCTGTCCCACGCCGAATTCCTCGAAATCCATGGCCCCGACCTCGACGCCACCGTGGCGACGCTCGGATGCGGAGCGTTCGCCGATTTCGTCAAAGCCCTGCGCGGCGTGGGCGAGCGGCTGGCGGAGCGTCATGTTCCGTTTGCCGAGGTGGTCGCTTCGATGCATCTGTTCGAGGAGGCCGCAATTGCCGCGTTTCCGCAGCCGGCCGATCCGGCCAGTTACCGGCTGTTCGACAAGGTGAGCCATTGCCGCACCGCCGTGCTGGCCGAGACCTATTTCACCGCGCATAGCGCCGCCAGCGCCGCCCGCGTCGAAGGACTCGAACGCCAGGCGGCGCGGCTGCCCGACTCCGCGCGCACGCAATTTCACGGAATCGTCGGGGGCACGCCGGCGATGCGCGCGCTGTACGAACGGATCGAGGCGCTGGCCGCCGTGCGCAGCACTGTGCTGATCGTCGGCGAAAGCGGAACGGGCAAGGAGCTGGTCGCGCGCGCGATTCATGAATGTTCGCCGCGGCGGCACGCTCCGTTCGTGGCGCTGAATTGCGCGGCGCTGCCGCGCGAGCTGATCGAGAGCGAACTTTTCGGCTATCGACGGGGCGCGTTCAGCGGCGCCACCGGCGAATATCTGGGACTGTTTCGCGCCGCGCAGGGTGGCACCCTGTTTCTGGACGAAATCACCGAAATGAGCAGCGAGACCCAGAGCAAGTTGCTGCGCGCGCTGCAGGAACACATGGTGCGTCCGATCGGCTCAACCCATGAGATCGCGGTTGATGCGCGCGTGATCGCCTCGACGAATCGCGATCCCGAGGAAGCGGTACGAACCCGGAACCTGCGCGAAGACCTCTACTATCGGTTGACCGTCAATCTCCTGCGAGTGCCGCCGTTGCGCGAGCGGCTTGACGACGTGCAATTGCTGGTCGAGCATTTCATCGCGCTATTCAATGAAAAACTCGGCCGCGCCCGCCCGATCATGGCGATCGACGAGGCGGCGCTTGCGGCGATGTGCGGTTATCGATGGCCGGGAAACGTGCGGGAACTGTCCAACGCGATCGAACAGGCGTTTACTTTCTGCCGCACGGATGTGGTCCGGCTGACCGACTTGCCGGCCGCGGTCGTTCCGGTGTCCGCCGCCGTGGTGAAACGCCATAGCGAGGAAGATCAACTTAATATCGCGGATTATCAGCGCGGGCTGGTCGAACGCGCGCTCGAGCGCACCAAGGGAAACAAGCTTAAAGCGGCTAAACTGCTCGGGATTTCGCGCAAAGCGCTCTACGCCAAACTGAGAAAGTATGGCCTCGACCAGGCTGTCAAGCAGGGTTAGGCGACCGTCGGCACGTCAATTGCTGCGCATTGGAAGGAAACGTTCAATCGGCGGACCTATTTCCAGTGGCGGACGAAACGTTCATGGAACGCGATGCGGCATCCCATGTGGTTCTCGTCATTTCCGGTAATGACTCTGTGGCTCGGCTGGTCCGCAGAGCGGCGAAGGGAAGGCTGGAAGTCGCCGTTCGCGCATGGACCGCGCCCGATCGCGAGTTGCTGCGCCGGGTCAGACCAAAATTGATCGTGATTGACGACGCCAATTCGGAGAAGAGCGAGCGCGTCTGGATGCTCACACAGATCAAACGGTTTGCTCCGGACAGTGCGATTTTTTATCTGGCGGCGGAGCATACGCCGCAACTTGAGCGTCAGGTGCGAGCGGCGGGTGTGACCTACTATGGCTCTGGCGACGATCGCCGGTTGTATGCGGTCGCGGAAAAGCTCTGCTCGCAATTCACCGAGGCGGCGGCAACCTCGCGGCTCTGAGCGCGGCGTCGAACGGGTTGGCGGCGGCCCGCGCAATCGCCGCGAGCGACGGCGCTCGGCGCCGTTCGCGATCGGTGCGAAACCGGCGAGGGCGCGAATCTTGCTGAATCATTTTCACGGGCGTGCGCATTTTTTTCCTCGCCAACCATGATTGTGGGAGGTTGAAGTATGGCTTCGAACACGGTCAATAAGGAAACGCGTGCGCAAGCTCAGGGCAAGCCGGGGAACGCCGCGGCGATTCTTTTCAACGTTGCGACGGAAATTGATCTGCTGCGCGAGCCGCTTAAAACTCTCGCCTTCAGCGCCGCCACGCTCGCTCGCGAACCGGATAGCGGTGAATTGCGCCACACCGTCGCCGAGGCGTGGACGCGGGTCCGCTCGATCATCGAACGTCATTCGGACAAAGGCGATCAAGCGTTGCTCGCCGAGGCCGCGTCACATCCCGGCTTCCACTCGCAAGCGGTCGAACGGATTCGCGCGCGAGTTCATCGGGCGCGCGACCTTGTCCGCGACCTGACCGGAGTTTCGCTCGAAACCGGCGGCGACCAGCAAGTCGCGGAGACCGCGCGAACCCTCCACAACCTGACGATCGTGCTCGACGATATAATCTCGGCCGAAGAGGGCGATCTGCTGCCCGCGCTGCGGCGCCTGCTCTATAGCCGCGAAAAGCACAAAGGCTCCTGATTCGCCATCGCGGGCCGGCGCGACTGTGTGGCGCGGCGTTCGACGTTCGCGCGGCGGCGGTGTCCGACTCAATAAAGCTCGAACCGCCGGGGGGAAAAGGAGGATCGCGGCTTTGACGCCGCGATTCTTCTTTCTTGTCGAGCGGCGTTAGTCTTATCGTTTATAGACAGGACAATGGCCCGCATGCGGGGCCAGGCGACGATTCGGCGAAGCGTAATGGATACCGCGGAAACCACTCGCGAACGCCAGCTTCCGGAAATGATCGCGGCGATGGCGCGGTCGGAGTTCTATCCCGAGCGGCCCAAGCGCGTCGAACTGATGCGGACGCACGTTTCCTATGTCTTCCTTACTGACGCATATGTCTACAAGGTCAAAAGGGCCGTGCGGTTTCCGTTTATCGATTCCTCGAGCCTCGAACAAAGGCGGCATCTTTGCCATGAGGAATTGCGGCTCAATCGTCGTTTGGCGCCGCACGTCTATCTTGGCGTCGTTCCGATCCGTCGCGCGGCAAAGGGCTTCGTCTTGGGCGAACCAGAAGAAGACGAATCCCCAATTAACGTGGTTTCGACTAGTGATGCGATTGAATATGCGGTCCTGATGCGCCGTCTGCCGGGCGAGGCGATGCTCGACCGGCGGCTCGAGCGCCACGCGGTTGACGCGGCCGAGATTCGGGCAATCGCGGTGCGTCTCGCCGCCTTCCACCTTCAATGCTCGACGGCGCGCGCCTGGGAATATGGCTGCGCCAAGGCGGTCGAGGCGACCGTGAGCGCCAATCTGGGCGAGATGGGGCAATTCGTCGGTGAAATCCTCGCCGCTACCGATCTCGACGTAATCGCCCGCCATACCTACGACTTCATCGAATCAAACCGCGCAACGCTGGATCGGCGCGCGCGCGAAGGGCACGTTCGCGAAGGTCATGGCGACCTTCGCTGCGAGCACATTTGCCTCATCGATCAACCCACGGTATTCGATTGCGTCGAATTCAGCGCGGCGCTGCGTTACGGCGACGTTGCCTCGGACATCGGGTTCCTCGCGATGGATCTGGATCGGTTCGCGGAACCCGGCTTGAGCGAGGAACTGATCGGCGCCTACGCCGCGGCGTACGGCGACCGGGACCTCGGCTTGGCGCTCTCCTTTTACAAATGCTACCGCGCGATGGTCCGCGCCAAGATCGAAGGATTGCGGAGCCGCGATCGCGACCTTGCGACCGCCGAGCGGATGCGACTGATTCGTTCCGCCCGCGAGTATATCGCGCTGGCCCGCCGCTACGTCGAGCGGCCGCCGTCACCCGCACTGATGATCGTTTTCGGGCTCTCCGGCAGTGGCAAATCCACGCTGGCGCAAGCCCTGTCGCGGCGGCTCGGCTTTGAAATTGTCAGCTCGGACGTCGTGCGTAAGCGAGGCGCCGGTCTCGCGCCAGCGGCGAATGCGGCAGCTCCCTACCAGCAAGGGATTTACAGTCCCGACGTGACGCGCCGCACGTATGAATCGCTGATGGCGGGCGCTCGTGACCGGCTCAGTCGCGGCCGGGGCGTCATTCTCGACGCCACCTTTGGCCGCCGCGCCCATCGCGGATTGGCCATCGCGGTCGCTGAGGAGGCCAAGGCCCCGATCCTCTTTGTCCAATGCGTGGCGCCGCATCAGGTGGCGCTGGCGCGCATTGCGACGCGCGCGCGGCAATCCGGCGGGTCGTCGGACGCCGATCAAACGATCTACCAAAGGCAATTGCGGGATTTTGAACCGGCCGACGAAATCCCGGAAGCATTGCGCATAGCGATTGATACGTCAAACGAATCCTCATTGGAGCTGAACAAGATTCTTCAGATAATTAAATGTGATAAATGACACGAAATGACGATAAAATATGATTTGAGAATATCAATAGTATAAATTGCAAAGCTTTTGAACGCGAATTGCGTTCTCTTCGGCCGGATTCCCGACAGTGCCGCGCCGCCGTCGTTGAATCGTCAGCGGTCAGGCGTGTCCGCGCCAATCCCTAAATTATTCTTTTTTATTCATGGATTGGATCGATCCGCGGCTAACCGACGCGGCGATTTTCCTGACGGTTGTCGCAAAATTCCGCATCGCGGGATCGGCGAGTGCGCTCTCCGTCAGCGAAGAATTATTACGTCCAAAGGCGCAACTCTCGGCGGGCGCGAAGCCGGGCAGCGACGTTCCTGTAGTGATCATTTTGCTGAGATCGCCGTCTCCACAATAGGGACATGAAAGGGACGCTCAGGGACACGAATGGGACAGTGCGCGGATAGAGATATCGGCCTGATTTCATGAGGTTCTTGCTAACGGCGATGGATTTTTGGACCAACCCGCGCGCCCGCCTGACAAGAGCCTGAACGTCGAGAAGCTTAAAAAACCCCGGGGAAAGCGCCTGTTTTCTCATTTGGTCGCGTAGTGAACCTACAATGAGAAATAAGCAAATCTAACGCCAATCTATTTCCTAAACATGCGGCCCAATGCTTGCTATGTCTTTCTATTGCTTTCTAAATGCTCGAAAGGGGTTCAATTATGCGTTATCGGGAGGACAGACAAAGGCGAATAGGGTCTCTCTCTCTTGTGATGGGAGTATTATCCGGCTTGCTTGCGTGCAGCGTGTTTCGCGTGACCGCCGCGTCGGCCGCGGCCTCGATGTCGGTTTCTTTGCTTGACAAGGCGCAGCCCGACGAATGCTTCGTGTCGATCGGGAGTCCGAACAATCTCTTTCCGGCAACGCCGCCATGCGCCTCCGGCGTTCCCAAAGTCAACGGAGCCTATATCTGGGGGATGGCAAGTAGCGGCAAGAATATCTGGTACGGAACCATCGCGAACACCTTGTGCACGGTGATGGCGGGTGTGCTGACGGCCGGCGGTCTGCCGCTCGATCCGATTCAGACGGACTCGTACGTTTGCGAATTTTCCAAGAGCAATTTTCTGAAAAGCAATCCGACCGTCCCCCCGGCGCTGGGCGACTGGCGTCCGCCGAAAATCTTCTCGTTTAATCGCGCGACTGGCATCGTAACCGATCGCACGCCAAATGATCCGCTGATCAATCAAACGCTCGGCATCCGCTCCGCCGGAGCGAGGGGAAATCTGATCATTCTGGCGGGTCCGGCGCTCGCGCCGTTCGGCACGCTGGCCCCGGGAATCAATTTGTTCGCGTTCCAGAACTCGACGGGCAAGTATCTGGGTTCGACGACGCTTACCCAGTACAGCGACATTCGTAGTTGGGTCAATGCGTCGTTGCCCACGCAAACCGTGGATCCCAGCGTCCTTTATACCGGCGTACAGAACAGGGACGGCACTGGCAGCGTCCTGCGCTGGACCGGCACGGTGAAAAACCCGTTTCAGTTCGTTGTTGTCGGAAACATTGACAATGAGCCGGCTTATCTGGCCGCGTTCGGCAATCGCGTATTCGCCACCACCTGGGGCGGCATCAATTCGCCGACTCACAAGCTGAGCGGTCTGTGGGTGAGTCCGCCGTCCCGACTTGCGGGCCTTACTCCGGCATCCGTGAATAGCTGGAGTGAGATTTGGCGGACGGACCAGTATGAAATCGATCCGGTGACCGCGCAGACGTTGGTTGGCGGCGCGTTGGTGGGATTTCACGGCCAACTATACTGGGGCACGATGCAGGTTCCCATGACGGGCGCGCTGGCCCATTATGTCGCATATCCGCCGTCCGGAAAGATTACGCCTTCCGATCTCGCCGCGGCGATCGTCAACACGACGCGTCCGGTCGCGATCTTTCGCCTCAACATGAGCGCGCGGCCATATAAGACGCCGGTTCCGATCCATCTGCTTTATGGCGACACCTTGATGGAAGTTTATAGCCCGTCGACCGGATGGCAGGTGCGGCCCAACGCGATGAACGTCCAGCCGACGTTTGGTCCCGCGGGTTTCGGCAATCCATTCAACACCTATGCGTGGTCGGCGGCCGCGATGAAGGGCAAGGTCTTCTTTGGCACGTTCGACTGGAGCTTCGTGGCGGTGGATTCGCTCGACGCGTTGCTTTCGGAAATAGGCCTCAATCCAGGCGACATCAGCATAATCGTCCCGCAGATTATCCAGGTGCTTAATCCGAACGCGCTGAATTACGGCGCGGATCTGTGGGCGCTTGACGTAGCGACTGGAAGCGCAACCGCCGAAAGTCAGTACGGCGTCGGTAATTATCTGAATTACGGAATTCGCACGATGCTGGTGGTGGGCGGCCAGCTCTATCTCGGCACCGCAAATCCAATGAATTTGCGGA
>JAJXYM010000160.1 GCA_021780585.1 Deltaproteobacteria bacterium | reverse complement strand
CCATCCCAAGCTCAAGCGGATGCTCGAAAAGCATCCGGACGCGAAAGCGAAGATCAAGCAGGATCCGAAAGGATTTTTCGCCGCGATGGAGCGGCGGCGCCGGATGTTCGGCTGGATGTGACGGGTGCGCGCGCGGCCGGCTGGCGTCGGCGCGGAACGCGCGTTAGGCTTGGACCGTCACCCTCCCCGTCAGGCTGGCCCCATGACCGATCGCGAAGCCGTACTCGAAGCGAATCGTGAATTCTACCGGGCGTTCGAAAGTCTCGAACTCGGCCGGATGGAGCGCGTCTGGATGCGCGAGCAGAAGATCGTCTGCGTCCATCCGGGATGGCGGCGGCTGGTCGGATGGGGTCCGGTGATGACGAGCTGGCAGCGGATTTTCGCCGGCGCCTTCGAGATGACTTTCGATATCCGCGACCCCAGCGTCACGGTCAGCGGCGACCTCGGCGTCGTGATCGTCGAGGAAAATCTGACCCAGCGCGGCTATGACGGCATGATGCGGTCGCAGGTGCTCGCCACCAACGTCTTTGAGCGGGTTGGCGGCGATTGGCTGATGATCCTCCATCACGGGTCGCCGGTGATGGCGCCGGCGGACGATGAGCCGCCGCTGCAGTAAGCGGCGCGACCCGCGCCGGCACGGCCCGCTTCTATGGACCCTCGGGTCAAGCCCGAGGGTGACAGGCTGACGGGTCCTCCCGCCCGCGCGGCCTGCTGGCAATCGCCATGGTCTTCGAGGCGCTGGATCCTCGCGTCCCCCGCCCGCGCGGCGTACTTGTCGTCACCACCGGGCTTGCCCCGAGGGTCCAAGCGCGTCCCGCCCGCGCGCGATGCTTGCCAAGCGTGGGCGCCAATTGCCAAAGTGGGCAAAATCCGCTCGATATGCGAGGCTCGCTGATGGCTGAAGCGAAATTGTTTCCGGTTACGACGGTTGGTTCATGGACGCGCCCCGAATGGCTGATTCATGCGCTGCGCCGGCGTCAGGGCGGCGAGATTTCCGCCGAGGAATTCAACCGGATCGCCGACGACGCGGTGCTCGCCGCGATCAAGTACCAGGAGGACGCGGGCGTCGATATCGTCAGCGACGGCGAAACCCGCCGCGACAATTTCTACTCCTTCGTGGTCGAAAAGCTCGGCGGGATGCGGCTGATGAAGCTCTCGGAGCTGCTCGACTATATCAAGGACCGGGCCGGCTTCGAGGAAATTCTGCGCGGGCTCGACGTGCCCGCCTTTGCGATCAAGAGCCCGATCGCGGTCGAGCGGGTACGCGAGCGCGAGGAGGGAATTTCGCTCGACGAGGCGCGCTTCCTGAAAGCCCATACCGGGCGGCAGACCAAGATGCCGATTCCGGGGCCGTATCTGCTGACGCGCTCGAGCTGGTTCGAGGGGTTGTCGGACAAGACCTATCCGACGCGCGAGGACCTGGCCAAGGACGTGGTCCGGATTCTGCGCCGCGAGGTGATCGCGCTCAAGGAGATGGGCGTCGATTTCATTCAGCTTGACGAGCCGTCGATCTCGCAGGTGGTCTACGGCGACGAGGCCGAGCAGACCTTCATGTGCGCGGCGCTCGGCTCGCGCAGCGATCCCACCAGCGAACTCGAATTCGCCGTGCGGCTGGTCAACGAGGTGGTCGACGGAATCGACGGGGTGCGGTTTGGCGTCCATGTCTGCCGCGGCAACTGGAGCCGCAAGGAAGACGTGTTGCTCAAGGGCAACTATGGCCCGCTGCTGCCGTGGCTGATGCGCATGAACGTCGATCAGCTCGTGCTCGAGATGGCGACGCCGCGCGCCGGCGAAATCGAAGTCTTCAAGGAATATCGCAACGAAAAGGAATTGGGCCTGGGCGTGGCGAATCCGCGCACCGACACGATCGAGGATCCGCAACAGATCGTCGCGCGGGTCAAGGAAGTGCTCAGGTATTTCGATCCGGAGAAGATTTTCCTCAATCCCGATTGCGGTTTCGGCACCTTTGCCGAACGCTGCGTGAACACGCCGGAAATCGCCTATCGCAAGCTGCAGGCGATTTCGGAAGCGGCCGAGATGCTGCGGCGCGAATACCGCTAATCCGGCCGATTGCGCCAATTTCGCGAAGCGGGGAGAACGACGATGGCGGAAAAGGAACTCAACGGACTGCGCGTCGATAAAATCAACGCGATCCTCGATTCCATGCGCGACGATCCGGAGGTGCTCAAGGGCGTCACCGGACCCTGGAAGTCGCGCGTCGTATGGCAGGGCGGCTTCAAGGCCAAGGCCTACATGCGCAAGCATACCGTGCAGATGGACGAGCCGGAGGGGCTGGACGCGAGCGATTCGGCCGCCAGCGCCCACGAGCAGTTGCTCTCCGCGATGGGAAGCTGTCTGACGGTCGGCTACGTGCTCAACGCGACCCGCCGCGGCGTCAAAGTCCACGACCTCGAAATCGCGCTCGAAGGCAATTTCGAGAATATCCTCAAATGGGCCGGCCATGCGCCCAACGGCAATCCCGCCTATCCCTCCGTCACGGCCAAGTGCTTCGTTCGCGCCGACGCCGACGAAAAGACTCTGCGCGAAATCTGGCAGGCCGCGATCGACGGTTCGCCGGTGACGCAGACGGTTGCGCGTCCGACGAAGATAATCGCGGAATTCGAGAAGGTTTAGGCGAGACGGTGGCGAAATTGGTGACGGCGGATTGGGTCGCCGAAAGGCTCGATTCGCCGGAGTTTCAGATCATCGACCCGCGCCGGCCGATGAAGTACCTGTCGGGCCATCTGCGGGGTGCGCTGAATATCCCTGTTTACAAGACCTTCGGCGCGGACGGGCGGCTGATGGAGACGCCGGAACTGGCGGAATTTATCGGCGCCTGCGGGCTCGGCGACGGTCCGGCCCCGATTCTCTACGATTCGCCGGAGGGGCAGAACGCCGCGATGCTGGCGTGGATTTTCGAATACCTTGGCCGTTCCGAGGTGTTCCTGATGGACTGCTTTTACGAGCATTGGAAGGCGGCGCGTCGCGAAATCACTTACCGGCCCGTGTCGAAGCCGCGGGAGAAATTCAGCCCCCGGCCGAATCCGGCGCTTCGCGCGACGCTGGCCGAGGTTCGTGAGGCGCGCGACGCTCGTCTGGTCGATTTTCGTAGTCGCGAGGAGTTTACCGGCGAACGGACGATGGCTGACGATCCGCCCGGCCATCTGCGCGGCGCGGTCAATGTGGTCTGGCGCGACTTGGCCGATCCGCCGGCCAGTCTGCTGCGCGAGCGGAGCCGGCTGGAGCGGATTTTCGCCGACGCGGGGATTCGGCCGGGCGAGCGGGCGATCGCCTATTGCCGCAGCGGACCGCGGGCCGCGCTCGGCTATCTGGCGCTTAAGGAACTCGGCTGCGACGTGCGCCTGTTCGACGGTTCGTACGCCGAATGGACCAAAAGCGGTTTGCCAGTCGAGACCTGAGCGGTCAGGCGCGGCTCACTGATGCGCACGTTCGCGCGTGTCAGCCGAATAACGCAAGGCAAAGAGCGCGCCCGCGATAAAACTTGCGAGCGCCGGTCCGCCGATGCCGACGACGGCGGCGCCAGCACCGGTCAGGATCCGCGCGCCGCGCATGATCGATCGCACCAGCGCCGAGGCCGCCACGCTCCTGAGCGCGCCGCCCAGGGCGAAAGTCCAGAGACCGTCGAGCGTGACGCGCAGGCGGCGCGAGACCAGCGCCGCCGCGATCGCGCCGGCGATCCCGAGGATGAGCGCACCGCCGGCGGCGCCACGGACGAATTCGGCCGCGGCGTGATGATGCGGCGCAAGGCTGGCTCCGATTGCGAAGATAAATCCCGCTAAAACGTCATATAGCGCCGGACGGAGGGCAAAAGCCACGGCGAACTCAAGCGCCGGCCATCCGCCGCCGATCGCCATCCCGCCGACCGCCCCTTCGAGCGCCGCGGTCGCCCAGCCCAGTAGCGCGAACCAGGCTGGATCGAAACCGCGCGTGAAAAGGTAGCGCGCGCCGGCCGTTCCGAATATCAGGTTGAGCGCCGCGCCGGCGGCGAAGGCCGCGCCGATGCGGAGCGCGGTTGGGGCGCGTGAGGGCTGATGCGAGTCGGGCACGGCGCGCCGATTGTGCCATCCGGATGCGCCGATGCAAATCCGGGCGGGCGGCGGGCGCGGCGCAGGACCGCGGCCGCTTCGTTGACTTGAGCGGCGGATGGCCGGAAAATCGATTCACAATGGCGCGAATAACGGTTGAAGACTGCCTCGAGAAGATTCCCAATCGGTTTGAACTGGTGCTGGGCGGCGCGCGTCGCGCCAAACAGTTGCTGAAGGGCGCGCGCCCGCTGGTCGAATCGGAGAACAAGGAAGTCGTGACCGCGCTGCGCGAAATCGCGGCGGGAAAAGTCACGGTGGTCGAGCCGGAAAGTTAATCCAGCCGCGGCGCGGACGCTTGCGGTGGGCGCCGAACCTTCGGCGCGGAAGCTCCGGTTCGGCCCGCGCGCAAGCGAGGGGCGCGCAGCGGCGCGGTTTGAAGACGGCGGCGTTCGTCGGGAACACGCGATCAGGTTCATGAAGATGACGCGCAAAGCCCGCAAGCCGCGCGACCGCGGCCCGGCCGTCCGTGAGCGCGGCGCGGGCAAACTTCCCGCGCTCGGCGCCGAGGAGCCAATTGAGGCCGAAGCCGAGGTGATCGGCGAGGAGCCGGCCGGCGAGGCGCGGGAATTGCCCACCGTCGAGGTGGGCGAAGGCGACGCGACCGAGTCGCCCGCCGCGCGCGGCGGACTGGTTCCGTTCGATCCGCTGAGCCGCTACCTGTCGGAAATCCGGCGTTTTTCGCTGCTGACGCGCGAGGATGAGCTGGCGATCGCGCGGCGCTACACGCAATATCGCGACCCCGAGGACGCCTACCGGCTGGTCACCGCGAATCTGCGGCTGGTGGTGAAGATCGCCAACGAGTTCGCGCGCGCGACGAAGAATCTGCTCGACCTGATCCAGGAGGGCAACGTTGGCTTGATGGAGGCGGTCAAGCACTTCAACCCGGACGTCGGGATACGCTTTCCGTCGTACGCGGTATGGTGGGTGCGGGCCTATATCTACCGCTATCTGATCAACAACTGGCGGCTGGTCAAGGTCGGCACGACCCAGGCGCAGCGCAAGCTTTTCTTCAATTTGCGCAAGGAGAGCGAGCGGCTCGAGGCCGAGGGTTTCGCGCCCGCGCCCAAGCTGCTGGCGCAGCGGATGGGCGTGAAGGAAAGCGAAGTGCGCGAGATGCAGGAGCGGATGGCGCAGAGCGAGGTCTCGCTCGATCAGCCGGCCGGTCCGGACGAGGACTCGACCAGCCTGCTGGATTCGCTGGCCGACGCCGCGCCAAATCCCGAGGAGCGCGCGGCGCGCGACGAATGGCGGGAGTTCGCGCGCGCCCGGGTCGAGGAGTTCGCGCGCACGCTCGAGGGCAAGGAGCTGGAGATTTTCCGCCGCCGGCTGCTCGCCGAGGAGCCGCCGACGCTGCAGGAAATGGGCGGCGAATTCGGGCTGAGCCGCGAACGTGTGCGCCAGATCGAGAGCCGGCTGAAACGCCGCTTCAAGGAGTTCGTCAAGGCGCACGCCGCCGATCTCGAGTCGGCCGGCGGCTGAGCCGCGCGGAATTCGGCGCGGCGCTTGCCCTCAAGGCTTGTTTCAGGGAACGATCAGTAAGAGACTTAGCGGCGCGTTCGTTCCGGGACGGCGTTAGGGCCGGATCGCGGGCGAACGCCATCAAGCGGGAGTATGGCTCAATGCCTCGAAGGCTCGAGAGCTTTTTGGTCAGCGGTTCGGGATCGCATAACGGACCCGTGCATGACGGCGGGGCGTTTCCGGAAAGTTTCGTCACTTCGCGCCTGCGGGACGCGATCAACTGGGCGCGCAAATATTCCTTTTTTCCCTATCCGTTCGTGACCGCATGCTGCGGGATGGAGTATTTTTCGGTGGCGGGGCCGCGCTACGACCTCGATCGTTTCGGCGCCGCGCTGCCGCGCTTCACGCCGCGCCAGGCGGACCTGCTGTTCGTGGTCGGCACGATTACCCAGCGCCAGGCGCCGATTCTGCGCCGCGTTTACGAACAGATGGCGGAGCCGAAATGGGTGGTGTCGTTCGGCGCCTGCACCAGTTCGGGCGGTCCGTATGACAATTACGCGGTGCTGCAGGGCATCGATCGGATCGTGCCGGTGCATCTGTATATTCCCGGATGCCCGCCGCGGCCCGAAGCGGTGATCGACGGACTGATCAAGCTGCAGCATCGCGTGCAGACGGAACGTCCCGGCCGTCCGTGGCCGGACCTGAACCTTCACGGAAGCGGACGCAAAGTTGAGTAATCCCGCCAAGACCGTGCGGATCACGGTCGACAATCAGGTAATCGAGGCGCCCGAAGGCGCCACGCTGCTGCAGGTGATGCTGGATGCGGGGTTGGATATTCCGCACTACTGTTATCATCCGAAGCTCAGTATCGACGGCAGTTGCCGGCTTTGCCAGGTCAAGATCGACGGGATGCCGAAGCTGCAGATCTCGTGCAATACCCAGGTGCGCGACGGGATGGTGGTGCATGTCGCCGACCCGGAAGTCGAATTGACGCGCCGGGGCGTGCTCGAACTGCTCCTGCTGAACCATCCGCTGGACTGTCCGATCTGCGACAAGGCGGGCGAATGCTGGCTGCAGAATTTCGCGATGCGCTTCGGCGCGCGCCACGCGCGCACGATCGAGCCGCGGCGCAAGCACGGCAAGCGGATGGATATCGGCGAGCGTATCCTGCTCGATCAGGAACGCTGTATCCTGTGCCGGCGCTGCGTGCGGTTTTGCCGCGAAGTGAGCAAGACCGGCGAGTTGTTCGTATTCAATCACGGCGACCATTCACTGCTCGATATCTACGATCGGCGGCTTGACAATGACTATTCGATGAACGTCGCCGACGTTTGTCCGGTGGGCGCGCTCGAGACCAAGGACTTCCATCACCGGATGCGGGTGTGGTTCCTGGAGGAGACGGCGAGCGTCTGTCCGTCGTGTTCGAACGGCTGCAATATCATGATTTCGGCGGCGCGCGGGAAGATCTGGCGGCTCACGCCGCGGCGCAACGACGAGGTCAACGACACCTGGATGTGCGACGCGGGGCGGCTCAATTACAAGTTCGTCGGCGACGCCGGGCGGCTGGTCACGCCGCTGGTCGCGGGCGAGGGCGGTCCGGCCCCGGCGAACTGGGACGACGCGCTCCAGCGCGCCGCCGGCGCGATCGGCGATTTCGTCAAACGCCACGGCGCGAAGGCTTTGGGCGGCGTCGCCTCGCCGCATCTGACGAACGAGGAAAATTTCCGCTGCGGCGAGATGCTGCGCGCGGTTGGCGTCGAGCGGATCGCGATGGCCGTGCCGCGCGGCAAGCATGACGATTTCCTGATCAAGGCGGAAAAGGCGGCGAACGCGCGCGGCGTGCGCGAGCTGGGACTGGTCGCCGGGCCGGACGACGGGCTCGAGGAGTTGCTGCGGGCGTGCGAGGCGGGCGAGATTCGCGGGCTTTACGTGTGCGGCGGCGACCTGCTCGAAGCCGCTCCGGCGGAGCGAATCGACGCGATCCTGGGCAAGCTCGATCTGCTAATTGTGCAGGACCTTGCGGCGCGGCCGCGTTTCGCGCGCGCCGCGGTCACGCTGCCGGCGACCACCTTCGCCGAAAAGGACGGCACCTTCACGAATCACGCGGGACGCGTGCAGCGGATTCGGCGGGCGCTGGCGACGCCGCCGGGATGGCGCGCGGACGGGGAGATTTTCACGACGCTGCTGAATACTCTGGCGGCGCGATCGGAACGGTTCGAAATCGCGGCGGTATGGGAGGCGATGTCGCGCGACGGGGGGCGCTTCGCCGCAATCGCATTCGATCGAATCGGGCCGGAAGGCGCGCCGCTTGACGCCGCCTGAAGGCGCGTTCTCGCGCGGCGCTTGACATTATACCGCTAGAGGGTTCATAGCCGGATGGCACGCTGAAGTTGGGGCAGGCGCGGCGCGATGGGCGAAGTTCTGCGGCTTGAGGGGAAAAAGCCGGTGGGGCCGAGCCGGCGCCGGGAACGGTTCGGGCCGAACGCGAACGGATTTGCTGGAGCTCAGACAAGGGGACAGGCTCACATGGCAAACGCGGAGCGCATCCAGGCTAATGGACTGAGCGGCTACTTCGCCGCCCATCGCACGCTCGACGTCTACCCGACCGGAATGGCCCGGTGGTGGATGTTGTTGCTGACGGTGATGGCGACGGTGGTGTCGTACTACGAATTCGGCTTTTCGCTGTTGCCGCTATGGCTATCGACGCTGCATTTCACGCTGCCGCAGTTCGGGATGTTCCTTGCCCTGGCGGTGCTGCTCTCGGGCGCGTCCGCGATGTACGGCGGGCCGCTCGCCGATCGGCATGGCCGGGTGGTGGTGATCGATCTGTGCTTGCTGGCGATGATCGTGCTGACGTTCGCGAACCTGCTGATGACCGGATTCTGGTCGTTCGTGATCGTGCGCGGCCTGATGAACGTGGTGGCGGGGCTGTCGTGGGGCGCGCTGGGCGGCTTGACCCGCGACATGTCGCCGCGGGTGAGCCGGGGGGTGGCGTTCGGGCTGCTGACGCTGGGCGCGGTGGCCTGCCAGTTCCTGTGGAATTTCATTCCCGGACTGACGCTGCCGTACTTCCATACCTGGCAATCGCAGATCTGGATCATGGGTCTGCTGGCGGTCGCGATCTATATCCCGGTGTTCTTTTTCCTCAAGGACCTTTCACCGAGTCTGCGCATGATGGTGATCGACAGCGAGCAGACCGGGGCGGCGTATGAGTCGGGCGAAATCGAGCAGGGACCGTCGCCGGCGGCTCCGGGCAGCGCGACCCAGGCGTTCGCCGAATTGCTGAGCCACTGGTCGGTATGGGCGCTGGTGGTCGGCGTGGTCGGCTTTCTGAGCATCGCGCTGACGGTGCAGAATTTCGGCTCCGAGATGTTTGCGGAAGCCTATAAATACGACGCGGCGACGGCGACCGCCGCCGCTTCCAAATTCTGGCTGCTGAACGGATTGATGCTGGTGCCGGCGGGCTATCTGTCCGACTGGCTGGGGATGCGCAAGCCGGTCTCGCTGATATTGACGCTGCTGGTGCTGGCGGGTTTGGCGTTGTGGATTCCGACCTTCAACCATCCGCTGCCGCCCGGACAGCTCAATCTGATCGTGCTCGCGATGGGCGCGTTGACGGCGTCGGCGTATATTCCGTGGACGGCGCAATTCTCGGAGTTGCTGGAGGATATTTCGCCGGCGATTCAGGCGACCGGATGGTCGTTTTTCCAGATGGTCTTTCGGGTCTGGATCGCGGCGACCGGAATCCTGATCCCGCTTGTTAGCCATCGCTATGGCTGGTCGACGTGGATGTGGATTGCGTTTGCGGGCGTGAGTCTGTTCGTCGTGGCGATGTTGAGCGTGCGTGGTTATTGGCGGCCGGCGTCGGCTCCGGCGCCGATGCGCGGCGGCGGCGCGGGCGCGCCCGCGACGGCGAACGCGCGTTGAGGATCGCGGCGGCGGAGGAACGAAAAAAAATTCATGGAATGGACTACTGAATCGCGACACGGAGGGTTTATCCTCGCGGAAATCGCGCTAGACTGGGTCGGATGGCTGTTCAGGTAGTAAACGTCAGGCGCCCCGCGGCAACGTTTTCAAGCGCCAAGCCATGGCTGGCGATTCTCAAGGGAATGTGGGTTTCGACCCGCCATTTCTTGGGCAATCTCGGGTTGTTCCTGCGCGGCCGGCAGGATTTCGCGATTCATTTTCCCGAGCAGCGGCTGGTGCAGCCGCCGGCGCTGCGCGGGATGCCGGTGCTGGCGCGGATGGCCGACGGCAAGGAGCGCTGCGTCGCGTGCGGGCTGTGCGAATGGGCCTGTCCGACCAGTTGCATCACGATCTATCCGGCCGAGACGGCGGACGAAGTCGAGCGCTATCCGGAAATTTTCGATATCGACATGTCGCGCTGCATGTTTTGCGGGCTGTGCGAGGAAGCCTGTCCCGAGGAAGCGATTATCATGAGCCGGCAGCTCGAGATCGCGAGCTATACGCGGGCCGGCTCGTTATGGCATAAGGCCGATCTGCTGGTGCCGGTCGAACAGCTCAAAACCCGAACCGACTATATCCGCAGGAACTATGAGCGCTGAGAAACCGGGCGATTCGGCCGCCGCGGCGCCGGAGCTTTCGCCGTTGCTGAAGACCGCGCTCGAGCGGCTCGGCGACCGCGTCCTCGAGCATCATAGCGCCCGTGGCGACGATCGTATCCACGTGGCGCGGGAATCGATTCTGGAGACGGCGCGAATCCTGCGCGACGATCCGGAACTGAGTTTCGATCTGCTGCTGGACGTGACCGCGATTGACTATCTGGGCCAGCCTGACGATTTTGAAACGAAGCTGCGGGTGTGGGATCGGAACAGCGCCTCGATGCGCCGGCAGCCGCAGCGCCGCCATGAGCTGGTTTTACCGCCGCGCGGGCCGCATCCGCGCTTCGCGGTGGTCTATCATCTGACTTCGACGAAGCGCGCGCATCGGCTCCGGATCAAATGCCGGCTGCCGGAGGACGATCCGAAAATCGCGAGTCTGACGCCGCTGTGGCCGGCGGCGAACTGGCTCGAACGCGAGACCTGGGACCTCTACGGCATCGTCTTTGAAGGTCATCCGGACCCGCGCCGGATCTATCTCTACGAGGAATTCGTCGGCCATCCGCTGAGAAAGGACTACGCCAAGCAAGGCGAGCAGCCGATCCAGGAATATGTCGGACCCGGAGCGAAAGAACCCCGCCGCCCCCATTGAAGGGAACAACGCCGCCGCGCTCGAGGAATTGCATACGCCGCCGATGCGGCTGCAGTTCGGCCCGTCGCATCCGGCGACCCATGGCACGGTCAAGATCACGCTCGATCTCGAAGGCGAGCGCGTGGTGTGGTCCGACGTCGAAGTCGGCTACCTGCATCGCGGCTTCGAGAAGGAGTGCGAGACCGGTTATTACTATCAGAATATACCGTATACCGACCGCTTGAATTATAGTTCGCCGATTCTGAACAACACCGGCTATTGCATGGCGGTGGAAAAGCTGTTCGGAATCGCGACGCCGGAGCGCTGCAACCATATCCGCGTGATCGGCGGCGAGCTGTCGCGGATGGCCGATCATATGCTGTGTATCGGCGCCTCCGCGATGGAGCTGGCGGCGTTCACGCCGATGCTCTACCTGATCGAGGGGCGCGAGCTGCTGCTCGACATGATCGACAGCCTGTGCGGCGGGCGGGTGACCACCAACTTCGTCCGGATCGGCGGGATTTCGGCGGACATGCCGGAGAATTTTCCCGAATTCGCGCGGCCCCGGCTCGATCGGGCGCTCAAGCTGTTCGAGGACGCCGACAAGCTGCTGACCGAAAACCCGGTCTTCCGGCGGCGGATGGAAGGCACTGGCTATCTCTCAAGCGAGGACCTGATCGCGTGGGGCGTGACCGGGCCGATGCTGCGCGCGGGCGGCGTGCCCTATGATATTCGCCGGGTTCATCCGTACCTGGTGTACGGCGAACTGGATTTCGACGTGCCGGTGGGCCGGCATAGCGACAATTTCGATCGTTACCTGGTGCGCCTCGAGGAATTCCGCCAGAGCCGCCGGATGATCCTGCAATGCCTCGACCGGATGCCCGGCGGGCCGGTTGACGCGGACGATCCGCGCGTGCGATGGCCCGGCAAGGGGCGGGTGTTCAACCGGATGGAGGAGCTGATCGATCAGTTCAAGCTCGTGACCGAGGGCGGGATGCCGCCGGCGGGCGAAGTTTACCATGCGGTCGAGGCGGCCAACGGCGAGTTGGGCTTCTATATCGTCAGCGACGGCACCGGCAAGCCGTGGAAATGCCGCTGCCGCGCGCCCAGCTTTTCGAATATCTCCCCGCTAGCGAAGATGATCACTGGAGGACAGTTGGCCGACGTCGTGCCGACCTTCGGAATGATCAACATGATCGGCGGCGAATGCGACCGGTGAAGTGATGGTTTTGTCGGCAGCGGCTCACGACCAGATACGCCAGGAAATTGCGCACTATCCGAATCCGCGCGGCGCCCTGCTCTATGCGCTGCATGTCGCGCGCGACGAGACGGGACGGCTCGACCGCGAAATTTTCGCCGAGGTGGGCGAACATTTCGGGATGTCGGCGGGTGAGGTCGCGGAGGTCTCCTCCTTCTATTCGATCTTCAATCAGCCGCCAGCCAGGGCGATCGTCCAGGTTTGCACCGGCTTGCCTTGCTGTCTCAAAGGCGCGCGGCAAATCGTGCGCGAGGCCGAGAAGCTGACCGGAGCGAAGGCCGGGACGGCGCGCGCCGACGGCGGCTTCGCCGTGGTCGAGGTCGAATGTCTCGGTTCATGCGGCACGTCGCCGGTGATGCAGGTGAATCGCAACCCGTATATCGAGCGGGTAACGCCCGAAGGACTCGCGGCGATTCTTGCGTCGCCCGAGGCGGCGATCGAGGCGCGTCCGGCGCCGCCGATGGTCTCCCAGATTCCCGATCAGGTCGAAGCTTACCTGCTGCC
>JAJXYM010000426.1 GCA_021780585.1 Deltaproteobacteria bacterium | reverse complement strand
GATGTTGCTCATGGTCCTGACTCCTTTTCGCTATGATGTCGGACGGCGTCGGCCGATTGCGCCGTCCGCGGAAATGAATACTCGGGCGAGGGCGGATCGTCGATTACGCGCGAGGTAACATTACTTGCGAGGTAATTGGTGGGCGTCCGCGCGGCGCGCTATCGTCATCGTATGATGGACGAAGCGCGATCGGTGGGCGCGATGATCCGGGAGTGGCGTCAGCGCCGACGGCTCAGTCAGCTCGAACTCGCGTGCGACGCGGAGATCTCCACCCGCCATCTGAGCTTCGTTGAAACCGGCCGTTCGCTGCCGAGCCGCGCGATGGTGCTGCGGCTGGCGGAGCGGCTGGAAGTGCCGCTGCGCGAGCGCAACGTCTTGTTGACGGCGGCCGGTTACGCGCCGAGTTTCCGCGAACGGCCGCTCGAGGATCCGGAATTGCGCGCGGCGCACGAGACGATCCAGGCGCTGCTCAAGGCGCATGAGCCGTGTCCCGCGCTCGCCATCGATCGCCATTGGACGATGGTCGCGTGGAACCGGGCCGTGGCGCCGTTCCTTGAGGTAAAGCGGCCTGAATTGATCAAGCCGCCGATGAACGCAATGCGCATCACGCTGCATCCGGACGGCCTGGCGCCGCGGATCGCGAATTACCTCGAATGGCGCGAGCATGCGCTGACGCGCCTGCGGCGGCAAATCGATCTGACGGCGGATCCAATTTTGATCGATTTGCTCGAGGAACTGCGCGGCTATCCGGTTATGGAAACGGCGCATCCGGCGGCCCGCGCGAATCCGCACACGGCGCATCATCGGGTCGCGATTCCATTTCAGTTCATGACCGAGGCGGGCGTGCTGTCGTTTTTTAGCACCACGACGATCTTCGGCACGCCCATCGATATCACGTTGTCGGAATTGGCGCTGGAGACGTTTTTTCCGGCCGATCCGGCGACGGCGCAAGCCTTGCGGCGGATGGCTGACGGATGGCGTCAATAGCGTACGCCGGTCCGCGCCACCGGAAATTGCATGACCGTGCGTCTGGAACGCGTTGCGCCGCGTCGCGCAAGTCGTATCGCGAAAAAGGAAAGAGCCCCCTTGTTCAAAGGGGGCTCTCCCTTCTGACGAGGCTTGAGGCCTCGGCTCGTCCAGCAGCTAGCCCGGCATGGTTGAAGGCCTCCGCAAGCCACTCAGCCGCGGAGGGCGATAAAACTGGTTACTTCTTCTTGGTCGGCTTCTTGGTCGCCTTCTTCTTCGCCATGGTGCTCTTCAATTTCGGTTTGGATTTGGCGGTCTTCGTACCGGGCTTTTTGGTTGCTGGCATACGTTCCTCCTATGCGTTCGCTGCTGCCGGACGGGCTTAATGACGATGATTAGCTCCACCGGACGACGAGGCGGATTATAGAAATACGTTATGGAGGAATCAAGGGCTTTCAGGAAAAATTTATAAAGAAATTCTAAAGTCAGGATTTTGACCGGTGGGCCGATACTTTACGCGAATTAAAATGCCGTTCAGAAATTAGCAGTCTTGAATTGCGAAAGCGCTCCGCTTTACGATCGAAACGATGGCGAAATTAAGTTTTTATCTCCGCCGGCAGTGGCTCAGCCTAATTTTGGGCGCGATGTTGACGGTGCTGATCGCGAGCCTGATCGGCGGTCCGATGGGACCGCGCGACCTGGCCAATCTGCGTCGCCATCGGCGCGAACTGGAAGCCCGCCGCGACGAGCTGCGGGCGGAACAAGGCCGCCTCGCCGAACGGATCGACCGGCTGCGCAATGACGACGCCTATATTCAGCGGCTGATTCGGAGCGAACTTGGCTACGCGCGGCCGGGTGAACTCGTCTATCGGTTTTCCAATCAGGACGCCGCGCAGAATCGCTGAAAAGCGCGTTCGGATGCCGTTACGCGCAGGGCGGCTCCGCCCGCGCCGGACCCGGAGCCGGGCCTAGAAATGTCGGCGTGGGAGCAGCCGATATTCGCGTGCGTCGCGTTCGAGCGCCTCGCGGAAATCCGGATGGGCCAGGTTGATTAGCGCGCGCGCCCGATCCGGCGCCGACATCCCCTTGAGATTCGCGATTCCGTATTCCGTCACGACGTACATCACGTCGGTGCGCGGGGTGGTGACGATATTGCCTTCGGCGATGCGCGCGACGACGCGGCTTTCGCGCCGGCCGTTGCGCTCGTAGGTCGAGGAGAGGCAGAGGAAGGCCTTGCCGTCGCGCGCGGCGTAGGCTCCGCGCATGAACTGCAACTGGCCGCCGGTGCCGCTGATCTGACGGATTCCGGCCGATTCCGCGCATGCCTGTCCGGTCAGATCGATTTGCGCGGCGTTGCAGATCGCGACCACGCGATCGTTTTGCATGATCCGATGCGGCAGGTTGGTGTAATCGACCGGCCCGGCGAAGCAATCCGGATTGTGGTCGAGAAATTCGTAGAGTCGCGCCGATCCGGCGGCGAAACAGTAGGTCATCTGAAAGCGGTCATGCGCCTTGTGCGCACCGGTGATTTTGCCCGCTTCGTAAAGCGCCATCAGCGAATCGACGAACATCTCCGTATGCACGCCGAGTTCGCGCACGGGCGAATCGACCAGCAGCTCGCAGACCGCGTTGGGCATCGCGCCGATCCCGATCTGCAGGCATGAACGGTCTTCGATTTCCGCCGCGATCAATTCCGCGATTTTGCGTTCGATCGGTCCGGCCGGCGCGTTCTTCAGCTCGGGCATCGCGCCCCTGCCGCCGTCGATCACGTAATCGACGGCGCTCAGATGCACGCCGTTTTCGACGCCGAACACATAGGGCATCGACGCGTCGGTCTCGACGATAACCGTGCGCGCCTTTTCCGTCAGCGCCTTATGATAGGTGACGGCGCCGCCGAAATTGAAAAAGCCGTGCGCGTCGAGCGGCGCGGTCTTGAGAATCGCCACGTCGACGTCGACGAAGCGCCGGTAGTAATCGGGCGCTTCGCCGAAGTTCATCGGGATGTGCTGGCATAGCCCGCGATCGTGCAGGGCGCGTTCGATTCCGGAGAAATACCAGGAATACATCTCCAAATGCCGCGCTTCGGGATCGGCCTCGACCGCCGCCCGCGGCCGCATCGAGAGCGTCGCCCTCAGCCTGACGCCCTCGAGCGTGCGGATCCGCTCGGCGAGCGCGCGATCGAACAGGTCGGGCTGGCCCACGCCGAAGCCGTAATCGATCCAGTCGCCCGCCTTGACGACGGCCGCCGCCGCTTCCGGCGACACGGTCTTGCGTTTAAGCTCGGCAGCGAATGAAATTCCCATCGTCGCGTTCTCCCGTTTCGAATGCCGCGGCCCAATCCTTGACTACGCCGCCCGCATAAGATTTGTTTCATCGCGCGATTCAAATCAATGTCAACCGCTGAAGCTTTCTCGCAGCCCGCGGGCAATCAGCAACGCCGCGCGGCGCTGATGGTCCTGTTCCTGACCGTCTTTATCGATCTGCTCGGTTTCGGGATCGTGATTCCGTTCCTGCCGCTCTATGCCGAACAGATGCACGTCAGCGCGGCCGGAATCGGCCTGATTCTCTCGGCCTACTCGCTGGCGCAATTTCTGGTCGCGCCGATCCTGGGCCGGCTTTCCGACCATTTCGGCCGCCGCCCGATTATCATGCTCGGCCTGCTTGGCTCGGCTGTGAGCTACGTGATCTACGGCTTCGCGTCGTCGTTCGCATGGCTGCTGCTGTCGCGCGCGGCGCACGGCGCCTGCGCCGGGACGATTTCGACCGCGCAGGCCTACGTCGCCGACACCACCGACGAACGCGGTCGCGCGCACGGGATGGGCATGATCGGCGCCGCCTTCGGCCTGGGCTTCGTGCTCGGTCCCGGAATCGGCGGCCTGCTCGGCCATGCGAATATGCGCACGCCGGTGTTTTTCGCCGCGGCGCTGACCTTCGCCAATCTGATCTTCGCCGCGCTCCGACTGCCCGAGTCGCATCGGCCGGAGCCTTCCGCGCGGCTCGCGCTGGCGCATCTGTTCGAGCCGTTCGCGCGGATGCCGGCGCGGCTCGCCGACGGGAGTCTCGCCGCGCTGTTCGCGCTCGCCTTTCTCGGCACGTTCGCGATGGCGGCGTTCGAGGCGACCTTCGCGATGATGGCGCCGGCGGTTTACGGCTACGGTCCGGCCGGAGTCGGCGGACTGCTCGCCTACGCCGGCCTGATTCAGGCGATCGTGCAGGGCTATCTGATCGGCAAACTCGCGCCGCGCGTGGGCGAGATGCGCCTGATCCGCTGGGGACTCGCGATCTTCGCGATCGGGCTCGCGCCGCTCGCGAGCGCCGGCTCGCACGCCGCGCTGTACGCGCTGCTGGCGCTGGTCGCGATCGGCTACGGCTTCGCCAGCCCGGCGATCGCAAGTCTGATCTCGAAGCGCGCCGCGCGCCATCTGCAGGGCGAAGTGCTCGGCGTGAATCAGTCGGCGCTGTCGCTGGCGCGGATTTTCGGACCGCTCGCCGGCGGCGTCGTGTACGGCGCGGTCGGGCCGACCGCCGCGTATGTCGGCGCGGCCGTGGCCGCCGCGCTCGCGCTCGCGCTCACGCGCGCATCCGTGTCGACGCCGGCGCCGGCGTCCGCTTCATCGCCATAAGGAGAGACCGCCACGCGACTCGACCAGTGGATCATCGTTTTTCATCTGTTTGGCGTGATCATGTGGATCGGCAGCCTGCTCGTGATCAGCAGTCTGATGGCGCTCGTGCCGGATCAGGTCGGCGCCGCGCGCGAAGCGATGATCCTTGCGGCGCGCCGGCTGTTCAATGTCAGCGCCAACGGCGGCGCGATCGTCGCCGTGCTGTTCGGCGTCTTCGCGATCCTCGCGCATCCCGCCGTGATGCGTCACGGCTGGATGCACGTGAAACTCGCACTGGTGGTCGTGATGCTGATCTGCCACGTGATGCTGTACCGGCGAATCACGGCGCTCGCCGACGATCCCGGCGCGGCCACGCGCGGCCAGTTCAGCATGATTCACGGCGTGGTGAGCCTGCTGCTGCTCGCAATTCTGGCGCTGGTGATCCTCAAACCCTTCTGAACGATCCGCGCGCGGCGCCGGGCGATTTCAGGCGGCGGCCGTCGCGCGCCACGCCCGGTCGGCGGCGGCCAGCGCCGCGCCGCGCGCGACCTCGATTCCCATCCCCGAGAGAATCATTTCGAGCGCGCCAAGCACCAGCGTCACGTGTTCGCGCCGCGACGATTCGCCGAGCGTGCCGATGCGCCAGACCTTGCCCTTGAACGGTCCGAGACCGCCGGCGATTTCGATATTGTAGCGGCGCACCAGTTCCGCCCGCACCGCCGCCTCGTCGATGCCCGCGGGAACCTTCACCACCGCCAGTTGCGGCAGCCGATAACCCTCCTGCGCGGCCGGCTCGAGCCCAAGCGCGGCGAGGCCCGACTGAATCGCCGCGGCGTTCTCGCGATGGCGGCTGAAGCGCGCCTCGAGACCCTCCTCGGCGATAATCCTGAGCGCTTCGTACAGCGCGTAGTTCATCGTGATCGGCGCGGTGTGATGATAGACGCGCTCGGCGCCCCAGTAGCGCTCGATCATGCCAAGATCGAAATACCACGAACGGCACGGCGTCTTGCGCGCGCGCACCGCCGCCATCGCGCGCTCGCTGAAGGTGACGGGCGCGAGTCCGGGCGGCGCGCTGATGCCTTTCTGCGTGCAGCTGTAGCAGGCGTCAACTTCCCAATGGTCAATTTCGACCGGCACGCATCCGAGCGACGTCACCGCGTCGAGCAGGAACAGCGCGCCGTGGCGATGGGCGATCGCGCCGAGATTTTCCACCGGCTGCCACGCCCCGGTTGACGTTTCCGCATGGACGATCGCGAGCAGCTTCGGATGTTTCGCGGCTTTCAGCGCGGCTTCGATGCGTTCGATCTCGATGATCCGGCCCCACGGCGCCTCCACGCGATGGACCCGCGCGCCGAGCCGGCCGGCCGCGTCCGCCATCCGCTCGCCGAACACGCCCGCGATTCCGATTACGACCTCGTCGCCCTCCTCGACCAGGTTCATCAGGGCGGTTTCCATCCCGGCCGAACCGGTGCCCGACACCGGAAAGGTGATTTCGTTGGCGGTCCGGAACACGATCCGCAGCAGCCGCTTGAGATCCTCCATCACGCGCACGAAATCGACGTCCAGATGGCCGACCACCGGCGACGCCATCGCCTTCATCACGCGCGGATTAACGTTGGACGGTCCCGGTCCGAGCAGCAGACGCGGCCCCGGCTGAAGCTCCGGAAATGATATCGCCAAGTGAAATCTCCCTCCCGCAAGCGGCGTGCGCGTCCGGTGGCCCGAATTAGCGCCCGAATGCGTCGCCTGGACGCCATCTTACGGCCGGGAGCGCGCAAATTGAAACCGCGCCGAAACGCGCGATTACGCCGTTTTCCGTGCTAGGCTCTGCCCGATGCCGACCGGCGCCCATGCCTCGCTCGATTCCGCGACCGTCGCCGAATTGCGCGCGATCCTCGGCGACGACGCGATCGTCTCGCGTCCGACCGAGCTCAAGGTTTACGAATGCGACGGCTGGACGATCGAAAAAAACGCGCCCGAACTGTTGTTGCGCCCGCGATCAGCGGCCGAAATCAGCGCCGTCCTCAAATTGCTCGATCGGCGCGCAATCGCGTTCGTGCCGCGCGGCGCCGGCACCGGGCTTTCGGGCGGATGCCTGCCGGTCGGGGCGCCGGTGATGATCTGCACCTCGCGCCTCAACCGCATCCTGGCGATCGATTACGCGAATCGCCGCGTCGAAGTGGAAAGCGGCGTGGTCAATCTGCACGTCAGCAACGCGGTGCGCGGGCGCGGCTTTTTCTACGCGCCCGACCCGTCGTCACAGATGGCCTGCACGATCGGCGGCAATATCGCCGAGAATTCCGGCGGCCCGCATACGCTCAAGTACGGCGTCACGACCAATCACGTGCTCGGCCTCGAGATCGTGCTGCCTGACGGCGAAATCGCCGAACTCGGCGGGCCGACGGAAGAGCGTCTCGGTTATGATCTGGTCGGCGCGATCGTCGGCGCCGAGGGCACCGCCGGAATCGTCACCCGCGCGACGCTCAGGCTTACGCGCGAACCCGAGGCGCGCCGCACCCTGCTCGCGATTTTCGCCGACGTCGAAGCCGCCACCCGCGCGGTCTCCGCGATTATTGCAAGCGGCGTGATTCCGGGCGCGATCGAAATGATGGACCAGTTGATTATCGAAGCGGTCGAAGCCGCCTTCCACGCGGGACTGCCGCGCGACGCCGGCGCCGTGCTGATAATCGAGCTCGACGGAATCGCCGCCGCGCTTGACGCCGAGGCGCGCGCGGTCGGTGAACTGGCGCGTTCCTCCGGCGCGCGCGAGGTGCGCTTCGCCCGTGACGAAGCCGAACGCGCGACGCTGTGGAAGGCGCGCAAGCGCGCCTTCGGCGCGGTCGGCCGGCTCGCGCCCAATTACGCCACGCAGGACGGCGTTGTGCCGCGCACCCGACTGCCCGAAATCCTCCGCGAAATCGCCCAAATCGCCCGCCGTCACGCGCTCAGGATCGGCAACGTCTTCCACGCCGGCGACGGCAATATCCATCCGATCGTGCTCTACGACGAGCGCGACCCCGACGAAACCCGCCGCGCGATTGCGGCCGGCCGCGAAATTCTGCGCGCCTGCGTCGCGATGGGCGGCAGCCTCACCGGCGAGCACGGTATCGGGGTCGAAAAAATTTCCGAGATGCCGCTCATCTTTTCGCCCGACGATCTGATCGTGATGAGCGAGTTGCGGCGCGTGTTCGATCCCGCGCAGCGCGCCAATCCCAACAAAGTGATTCCCGCGCCCGGCGGATGCGTCGAAGTCGCCGCGCCGCGCCGCCAGGCCGCGCTCTGAGTCGTCGGTGGCGATATCTTCGGAAACCATCGCGAAGCTCGAACGGGACTTTGCCGCGATCGTCGGCGCGGCGCATGTGCGCGCGGCGATCGGCGCGGAGTCGCGATGCGCCAGCGTGGTCGTTACGCCGGCCGACGCCGGGGAAATTTCCGAAATCGTGCGCCGCTGCGAAGCCGATCGCATCATCCTCGCGCCGTTTGGCGCGGCCCGCGCGCTCGCCGAAATCCGCCTCGCTCCGGCCGCGATCGCGGTTTCGCTCGCGCGCCTTGATCGGATTGTGGCGTATGAACCCGACGACATGACCGTCGTCGCCGCGGCCGGCGTCACGCTCGCCGCGCTTAACGCCGCGACGGCGGCGCGCGGGCAATGGCTGCCGGTCGATCCGCCGCGCCCGGAGCTGACCACGCTCGGCGCGATGGTCGCGGCGGCGCGGTTCGGACCGTCGCGCCTGTCCGAGGGAATCGTGCGCGACCTGCTGATTGGCGTGCGCTTCGTCGGCCATGACGGCCGCATCGTTCACGGCGGCGGCAACGTGGTCAAAAACGTCGCCGGCTATGATTTGATGAAGGTGATGACGGGATCGTTCGGCACGCTCGGGATTATCACGGAGACGACCTTTCGCGTGCGTCCGCTTCCGGCGCGCCGCCTGATCGCCTGCGCGGGTTTTGCCGATCTCGATTCCGCGTATGCGGCCGCCGCGAATCTGCACGACGCCGTCCCGCTGCTCCATCTGGAAGTGACGAGTCCATCGGTGTCGGCGGCGCTCCATATCGGCGCAGGATTTGCGCTAATCGCCGGGTTCGGCGGCGCCGCTCCTGAAGCCGATTATCTCCGTGTGCGAATTCCTGAGCTGCTCGGCGTCAACAACGAAATTCTCGACGGCGCCGCCGCGATCGCGCGGTACGAACGGATTCGCGATTTCGATTTGCCGGCCAGCGCCGCCGTCGCGCTAATCGCCGCGCCGCCCGCCGAACTACCCGCGATCCTCGCCGCCACGCCAGGCGAGTTTATCGCCCACGCCGGCTCCGGAGTCGCGCGGCTCTTCCTCGCCGCGCTCGACGCGGACGAACTCGGCCGGATCGTCGCCGCGATTCGCGATCGCGCGCGCCGCGTCCGCGGCCATGTCCGCGTGATGCGCGTCGCGTCCGAATTGCGCGGCGAAATCCGCCGCTTCGACAATCCGCCGGCCGCCGCGATGACGCTGATGCGAAGAATGAAGACGACCTTCGACCCGCGCGGAATCTTCAACCCCGGATGCTTCGTCGGAGGACTCTGACTCAAGCGATGGCGAGCGCGCCCAAATCCGATTCCTCGCCGCCCGTCGCGCAGCGGCCGCGCGCGCGGCCGCTGCGCGACGTCGTCGATTACGAGCTGCTCTTCGACTGCGTCCATTGCGGACTCTGCCTCGAAGCCTGCCCGACCTACGTCGTCACGCGCGCCGAGATGGATTCGCCGCGCGGCCGCGTCTACCTGATGAAGGCGCTGGCGGAAGGCGCGCTCGACCTCGACGCCGACGCGGTGCGTCATCTCGATTTGTGCCTGGAATGCCGCGGCTGCGAGACCGCGTGCCCGTCGGGCGTGCGTTACGGCAAGCTGATCGAGCGGGCGCGCGAATACGTCGAACGCAACGTGCGCCGGCCGTGGCGCGAACGCATCCGCAATCGGCTGATCGCGGCGCTTTTCCCGTATCCCGCGCGGCTAAGGATTTTGCTCACGCCAATTACCGCCGCCGACCGCCTCGGGATGCGTCCGCTGATCCGCAAGCTCGCGCCCGCCGCGATGCGTGATTGGCTCGATCTGATTCCGCCGCGCGCCGCGCCGCCGCCGATGGTGCTCGCGCCGCCGTCCGCCGCTTCCGCTGCGGCCCCCGCCGCGGTCGTGCATCACGGATGCGTCGCCAAAGTGCTGACCAACGCGGAAAATCTCAATACCGAAGGCGCGCTCGCGGCGGCCGGCTATCGCGTCGCGCGGATGGGCCGCACGGTATGCTGCGGCGCGCTGGATTTGCATCATGGGAATTTCGCCCGCGCGAAGCAATTCGCCCGCGCCAACATCCGCGAGTTCCAGCGCCTCGGCGACGCCGCGATCCTCTCGGCGGCCTCCGGATGCGCCGCCGCGATCGCCGCCTACGGCGATCTGCTCGCGGACGATCCCGAATTCGCCGCACCGGCCCGTGAAGTTTCCGCCCGCGTGGCCGATCTCGGCACGCTGATGCTCGCGCGGGACTATCGCTTCACGCGCGAGTTCCGCGCCGCCGTCACCTATCACGACTCCTGCCATCTGGCGCACGGACTCGGCGTGCGCGAGGCGCCGCGCCAGCTCCTGCGCGCGATTCCCGGCGTAACGCTGATCGAGTTGAACGAAGCGGATCTGTGCTGCGGGTCGGCGGGCAGCTACAACCTGACCGAACGCGCGATGGCGCGCGAGCTGGTCCGCCGCAAGGCCGATAATATCCTCGCCACGGGCGCCGATTACGTCGTGCTCGGGAATCCCGGATGCGAGCTGCAGATCGCCGCCGAACTGCGCCGGCGCGGCGCGCCCGTCCGCGTCATCCATCTGGCGGATTTTCTCGCGCTCGCGATTCGCGGCGCTAACGCCTGAGCGCCAACGTCGTGCATTCGCCCGGCGCGCGCGATAATCAATCGTCGGTCGCCGCCAGGGAAGCTCCGTACAAGCCAGATTGTCATTCTGAACGGAGTCTGCGAAGTGAAGAATCCCGGGATTCTTCGCTGCGCTCAGAATGACAGGATAGACCTTGTGCGGAGCTTCCCTAGCCCAGATAGCCGGCGTGCTTCAGATATTCCGCCAGCAACACCGCGCCGCGCCCCGCGCCCATCGCCGCGTTATGGCTCACCAGCAGATACTTGACGCCGTTCGGCATCACTTCGTCAGTCCGCATCCGCCCGACCGAAGTCGTCATGCCGCGTTCGGCGTCGCGATCGAGCCGCGGCTGCGGCCGCATCGGATTGCGATGCACGGTGATCATGCGGCGCGGCGCGTTGGGCAAGCCGAGCGCGCTGAACTTGGCGCCAAAGTTTTCCATCGCCGCGATCGCTTCCTCGACCGTCGCCGGACGTTTCAGCGCCGCCGTGACCGACTCGGTATGGCCCGCCAGCACCGACGCGCGGGTGCAGGTCGCGCTCACGCGGAGCGTATGCTCGGCGATCGCGCCGCCGCCCGCGCGGCCGAGAATCTTGCGCGTCTCGATCGCGACGCGCTCCTCCTCGCGCGGGATGTACGGAATGATGTTCTCGACGATATCGAGCGCCGGCAAATCGCGCCCCGCGCCCGAAATTCCCTGCATCGTCGTGACGATCGCCGCGTCGACGCCGAAGGCTTCGTCGAGCGCCTTCAGCGTCACCGCAAGCCCCGTCGCGGTGCAATTCGGCAGCGTCGCGATAAAGCCTTTCCATCCGCGCCGCCGGCGCTGCTCCTCGACGATCGCCAGATGCTCCAGATTGACGCCGGGAATCACCAGCGGCACGTCCGGCTCCATCCGAAAGGGCCGCGCCGTGCTGATCGTCGGCGCGTGGCGCGCGTAAAGCGGTTCGAGTTCGCGCGCCGCCTCGGATTCGACGGCGGCGAACACCACGCCGATTCCGTCGAGCTTGAGCGACTTCGCGTCCTGCACTTCGAGGCCGAGCGCCGCGCGCGGCGGCTCGCCGCCGTCCACGTACCATCGGCGCATCCCGCTTGCGGCGTCGGTGATCGCCTCGTCGAAGGTTTTGCTGGCCGATCGTTCGGAGGCCGCGAGCGCGGCGATTTCGAAATCCGGATGGCCGTCGAGCGCCGCCAGCACCTGCTGGCCGGCGATACCGGTGGCTCCCACCACTGCGACTGGAATTTTCATTTCTGGATGACGCGCGTCGTGCGATAAATTAACGGCGCGCGTCCGACACGGTTCGAATCTGGCCGGCCGCGCGCCGTTTCCTCAGCGTATAGGCGCGTCCCGCGCGCGTAAATATGCGCGCCCGGTCACAGGCGCGACGAAAGCCATTCGCCAACCAGTTCCAGCAATCGTTCGCCGAAGCCGCTCAGGCGATGGTCGCCGCCCGCGATCAATTCGAGCTGGCGCGGTTCGCCCGCGCGCGCGAAAATCAGCTCGGAGCTGCGCGGCGCGATAATCTCGTCGGCCGCGCCGTGAATTAGCAACAACGGCTTCGGCGCGAGTTCGCCGACCACCTGGGCGCCCGCGAGCTGGCTCGAAATCGCGATCACCGCCGCGACGATCGGATTCAGCGTGCCGGCGTTGATCGCGACCGCGCCGCCGAACGAATGGCCGACCAGCGCGGCTCGCCGATAGCCCGATCCTTTCAGGAACGTAATCGCCGCGAGCGCGTCCAGCAGGCATTCGCCGAAGTCGTTGGGCGCACGATAATCGACCCGCGCGACCGCGATTCCCCGGCGCGGCAACTCCGCGCCCATTCGCGCGTAGAGCAGCGCCGGTCCGTCGAGTCCGCCGAGCGCGCCGCTGACGCATACCGCCGCCCGCGTCGCGCCTTCGGGCGCATGCAGCACGATCGGAATCGCGCCGCGCGTGGTCCGCAGCGTGAGTCGCCGCGCGCCGGCGATTTCGTCCGCCGGTTCGACCCCCACGATCCGCAGATCGAGACTGTCGTCGCCTGTCGCCATGCGGTCTCGCGTCGCCCCCCTTCGCGCCCGCGGCGGCGGC
>JAJXYM010000062.1 GCA_021780585.1 Deltaproteobacteria bacterium | reverse complement strand
GGACGATTACAACCATCTGTCGGTGCGCGCGGCGGCGGGAATCATTCTCGATCGGCTGTGTGGACGCTGACCCGCCCGGCGCATGGCCGTGCGGCGCGCGCGATGCGATAATGCGCGGCGACGCGGCGCGTCCCGCAATTAAACCGGACGCCCGGCCGTGGCGCGGAACGATGAAAATAATTACCGATCTGATGATCTTCTTCGGCGCCGTGATGCTGGTGACCGGCACCGACCTGGTGATCCAAACCGCCGGACAGGATCTGGCGAGCGTGGGCGGTTTGCTCGGCACCATGCTCTCAATCGTCGGCGCGTCGCTGTTGACGGCGGGAATCCTGAGCCAGCGCGGCCGCGCGGCGGGCGCCGAAGACGGCGACGAGTCGCATTGATTCGCGTCGCACGCGGCCAGCGCGCGGAGGATGCGCGGGGATGACGGAGCGATGACGGCGGACGAGAGCGCGGCGCTCGGCCGGATCCGGCGGGAGCGCCGATGGCTCATCCTGTGGGCGGTCAGCGCGGCGCCGGCGCTATGGTTCGCGTGGCGCATCGCGCATCGCGAGCTTGCCATTGCGGCGGTCGCGCTGATCTGGATTTCGGGCGCGGCGCTGGCGATCGCGCGGCTGATGTTCATCCGCTGTCCGCGCTGCGGCCGGCTGTTCCATTCGGCGGACGGCGCGCCCGGCGTCGCGAAGATCTTTGCGCCGCGCTGCGGGCAATGCGGCCTGCGCGTCAAACCGGAACGAGTCATCTATCCGAGCCTCGAGTAAATTTTCAGCCGGCGACGTGGAGAAGGGCGCGACAATGAAAAATTACTTCCGGCGCGAGCTATTCGCGAGCTATTGATGATGTCCGCGATCATCTGGGGTCCGTTTTTGATCGGGCTGGCGGCCGTGATGGCCATCGTTGCGCTGCGCGCGTGCGGCGTGATTCATTTCAAACTGGCGCATTGACGCGCCATCGACCATCCGGGTGGTTGTGACGGCCGGGTCATTTCGGTATGTTGGGAGGCTCATCTTCGGGGGTGGGACTCCCATGAACAGCGTAATCCAGAAAATCGAAGAGCGCGCCTTGCGCACCGACCTCCCCGAGTTTCGCGTTGGCGATACGGTACGGCTGCAGGTCAAGGTAGTCGAAGGCGAAAAAGAACGGATCCAGTCCTTCGAGGGCGTGGTGATCAAAATGAACCGTGGCGGCAGCCGCGGGACTTTCACGGTGCGCAAGATTTCCTATGGCATCGGGGTCGAGCGGATTTTTCCGTTCCATTCGCCGCGCATCGAAAAAATCCAGGTGTTGAGCCGGGGCAAGGTGCGCCGGGCCAAGCTCTATTATCTGCGCGGCCTGTCGGGCAAGGCGGCGCGGATCCAAAGCGCCGGCTGACGCCGCGGCCTTCGGTCGCGTGGCCGCGCGGCGCTTCCAATCCGATCAGGATTCGGCGTCGCGGGCGGCGCGCGCGGGTCGGCCGACGGTGAGATCGGCCTCGATCCGCGCCCCTTCGCATACCGTGAGATTCTCGGCCTCGACGCGGCCCTGGACGCGCGCGGCCGGTCCGACGACGACCGCCTTCGCGCCGATCACTTCGCCGTGAAATTCCCCCAGAATCAGGATCCGCGGGGTGCGCACGCGGGCGTCGACCGCGCCGGTTTCGGAAATCACGACCAGATCAGTTGAGCTGATTTCGCCGCGGAACTGGCCGTCGATTCGCGCCGGACCGGGAAACGCCAGCTTGCCGGAGATATTGATGTTATGGCCGACGGCGACGCGGATGCGATCGTCGATCCAGGCCTCGCCGGGAATTCGCGGCGGCGTTGCGACCGGCGGACGAAGCGGCTCCGTGTCCGCGCTCGGCGCGGCGGGCGCGGCGGGTTTCGCGATCGAAGTATCGGAGCGGTTCGTCAGTCGCATCGGGCAAGCCTACGCCGCGTCACGGCGCCGGAAAGACATGGCACGCCACCGCGTGACCGCCATGTCCGGCGAGCAGCCGCGGTTCGGCGGTCCTGCAGATATCTTTCGCATAGGGGCAGCGTGGATGGAAGCCGCATCCACTGGGCGGATCGAGCGGGCTGGGAACTTCGCCCGGCAACTTGATCCGCTCGGCGCGCGCGGCGGCGTCCACCGCGGGAATCGCGGAGAGCAGCGCGCGCGTATAGGGATGACGTGGCGCGGCGTAGATTGCCTCGCGCTCGGCCAATTCGACGACCTTGCCCAGATACATGATCGCGACGCGGCGGCTGATGTGCTCGACCACGCGCAGATCGTGCGCGATGAACAGATAGGTCAGATGCAGATCGTCCTGCAGATCCTGGAGCAGGTTGATAATCTGCGCCTGAATCGAAACGTCGAGCGCCGAGACCGGCTCGTCGAGCACGAGGAAGCGCGGCTCGACCGCGAGCGCGCGGGCGATGCCGATACGCTGGCGCTGACCGCCGGAAAATTCGTGCGGCAGACGATCGAGCGCTTCGGGCCCGAGTCCGACCCGCTCGAGCATCCGCACCACGCGCGCTTCCTTTTCGCGGCCGCGGGCGAGGCGATGGATTTCGATTCCTTCGGCGACGATTGCCCGCACCCGCATCCGCGGATTCAGCGACGAATAGGGGTCCTGGAAAACGATCTGCATCCGCCGCCGCATCTGGCGCATCTCGGCGCGTCCGAGCGTCGCGAGATCGCGTCCGTCGAAGATCACCTGGCCGGCGGTCGGCTCGATCAGCCGCAGGATCAGACGGCCCAGCGTCGATTTGCCGGAGCCGGATTCGCCGACGAGGCCGAGAGTTTCGCCCGGCGCGATTTCGAGATCGACGCCGTCGACCGCCTTGACCGTCAGCCGCGGGCCGCCGAACAATCCCGGCGGACCGGCGGCAAACTCCTTGCGCAGCCCGACGCATCGCAGCAGCGGCGCGGCCGGCGCGGCGATCGGTTCAGACGCGGATACAGGCGACATGATGGCCGGGAGCCTTCTCTTCGAGCGGCGGTTCGACGCGCGCGCATTGGTCGATCGCGAGCGGGCAGCGCGGATGAAACCGGCATCCGGAGGGCGGATTGAGCGGGCCGGGGATAAAGCCGGGAATCGCCTGCAGGCGGCGCTGGCGCGCGCCATTGACG
>JAJXYM010000102.1 GCA_021780585.1 Deltaproteobacteria bacterium | reverse complement strand
GATCGGGCGCGATTGCCGTAACCCGGCCGGCCGCATCGAAGACCGGTCCAACCGGATCGCCCCCGTAGTTGGCTTGTGCGCCGGTGATCGGCGCCGGCCCGATAAATTGCCAATTGAGTGCCCACGCCGGTCCGCTCGCCGCGGCGAGCAGCGCCAGCGAAATTACCGCGAGAGCGGCGAATCTCTCTGAGCGAACTACGGGCCGATCCATGCTTCCCCCTCCGGCTCAATGGTATTAACTGCGAGTCAGTGAAAATTGACAATTAGACAGCAATCCGAACGGACTTCTCCTCTCCGCTCCGATTGGCTGCCACCCCGCTACCTGCTGATCGGCGGAGAACCGCACATACCCCCACCCATCGGGTAACAAACGCCGCCGCGCGGACAGTCCGCGTCGGTTCGGCATGGAGGGGGGGCTGGTCCCGGTTCGCCTGCGTGAAGTGCGGGAAACTGTGCTCGCGGGTTGTCGCACACGGGCCACTTGTGGATGACCATAAATTTCGTACCCGGCGGACAGTCGGCCTGACTGCGCGGTGGCAACTGAGAGGGATGCATGCATTGACGGCTGCCGTCGGGAAAGACGTACAGGAGATACCCGCCCGGCCCACAGATATGCTTGGTGTCGGGCGTCAGGACGGCGCCGCCGGGGAGAGTGCGCGGAATGCTCCTCGGCGCCCCCGCCCACGCGGTTCCCAACCCGCACGCCAGGAAAATCACCAGCCCCACAAATCGTCGCATGATTTTCGTCATGGCCGTCCGCCTCCGCCAAGGGCGCGCCCAACGCCCTGCGGGTTGAGCGGCACTCTTTTGCGGCAAAATAAACCTGATGATAAGCATTGTCAACTATTTGATGTAACGACGCGTATTGTTTTCGAATCGCTCATCAATAATTTCAATTACATGTTATTTTCTTCGCTGGCGTGTTCCAACGAGCACAAGCCGGCAAATCGCGGCCACGCCATATGACGATCGATTTTTGCGCGGGCCGCGACGGCGGCGACGCATGGTCTGACCGTCTATGCGCGGGACCAGGATTTCGCGGCGCTTCCGCCTCCGGGAAGAACCGGCGCCGCGGCGAGGAATCGGGCGGAGGAAACGCCCTAAATGAAGAAACACGATGTCGAAGGGGTGTTTTTCGGCGGACCGTCCCCGCTTTACGGCCGCTCCCGCGATCGATTAGAACGAGACACGGCTCATACGCAAAAAATTTAACTTCGGGAGGGAGCAGCCATGGGCGACAGGGTGACTTCGAAACCGATTATCTCGGCGGATTCGCATGTGATGGAGCCGCCGGACACCTATCAGGCGCGAATCGATCGCAAATATCGCGACACCGCGCCGCATATCGTCTTCGACGAGCGGCGGGGCGATACTTTCGTCGTCGAGGGGATGACCGAGACGGTGCCGATCGGTCTGGTCGCGGCGGCGGGCAAGACCGCCGAGGAACTGGCCGGCGCCGCGTCGCGCGCCAAATTCGATGAGCTGTTACGGGGCGGATGGGACCCGACGGCGCGCATCGCCGATCAAGACCGCGACGGCGTCGCCGCCGAAATCATCTACCCGAGCGTCGGCATGATCTTGTGTAACCATCCGGACGCCGATTACAAAAAAGCCTGCTTCGACGCCTACAACCTCTGGATCGCGGAATATTGCGCGCCCGCGCCGGCGCGGCTGATCGGCTTGGGGCAGACCGCGATGCGCTCGCCGGAGGAGGGCGCCCGCGACCTCGAACGGATCAAGGCGATGGGCCTGCGCGGCGTGATGATGCCAGGATTTCCGGTGAAGGAAGACTACGACAGCCAGATTTACGACGATTTCTGGGAAGCGGCGATCGCCCTCGATATGCCGCTGAGTTTCCATATACTCACTTCGCGCGAGGGCGTGGCCAAGCCGGCGCGCGGTCCCAAGATCAACTCGTTCATGTCGATTATCCGGGGCAATCAGGACATTATCGGCACGTTCATTTTCGGCGGCGTCTTCGAGCGCCATCCGAAGCTGAAAATAGTATGCGTCGAGGCCGACGCGGGCTGGGCGCCGCATTTCATGTACCGGATGGATCACGCCTGGGAGCGGCATCGTTTCTGGATGACCGGCGCGAAGCTGTCGCATCCGCCGAGCCACTATTTCCGCGAGAATATCTATATGACGTTCCAGGACGACTGGGTGGCGTTCAAAATGCATGAGATGTGCAATATGCGCCGCCTGATGTGGGCGAATGACTATCCGCACAGCGATTCGACGTGGCCCCACTCGCAGGAACTGCTGACGAAGCATACGGCGGGGATGCCGCAACAGGAACGGGACTGGGTATTGCACGACAACTGCGCCGAGCTCTACCACCTCGCCTCGTGAAGCGGCTTCTGCGGCGGGAGCGGGAGTTCGTCCCGCTCCCGCCGCGAACTGGAGATATTTCGGCGCTGGAAACGGAGGGGCCTCAGCGCAGGGCCGACGCGGCCGGACCAATGCTCGCGTGGCCGCATCGTGCGCTCAAGGGTGCGCCGATCTCGCGGACGCTGCGCGAAGAGCGCGAGTCATCCTGATGGCGCGGGTGGGCCTATTTCGACGCCAGCGTCCTGGTCGAACGCTATGTGTGCGAGGAAGTTCGCGACAAGGATACTGGTAATCTATCCGTTGTGTTGATTTGCCGATGATCTCTTTTTCATTTAGTCTTTTCGCGGAATACGTCCTCATACAGTTAAATTTTTTGACTAAAGTACTATAGAGCGAGATTCGTCGGTGCGGCGGCTATCACTCAGAATGACGGCGATAATACTTGATTGGATCATTCCGAGTCTGTTCATCCTGTCATTCTTCGCTTCGCTCAGAATGACAGGATGAGCGAAGCGAAGAATCCCTGTCCGACGAAGATCGCTGGTCAGATGATGCGCAAAAAATCGCGGGGAAGAGAACGGCAAACGTGAAAACGCCGCGCGGCCGGGCGGAAGCGCGGCGTAAAATTCACGCCAATCCCACCTTCAGGCGGGCGGAGGCGTTGACGTGGCGGCTGTATCGCCGGGGGCGGGCGATTCGGGGGCGGCGATCGCGTAGCCGCAATCCTTGTTCGGACATTGCCAGCGCGTCCCTTCGCGTTTGGTCGTTTTTTCGACCAGATAGGT
>JAJXYM010000109.1 GCA_021780585.1 Deltaproteobacteria bacterium | reverse complement strand
CTTGGTGAAACGCGCCGCCTGCTGCGGCCCGCGCGCGATCTTGCGCGCCACCTCGAACGCCTTGTCCATCAACTGGTCGGCGGGCACGCACAGGCTCACCAGGCCGATTCGTTCGGCCTCCTTGCCGTCGATAAAATCAGCCGTGATCAGGTAGTACTTGGCCTTCGCCATCCCGCACAAAAGCGGCCACAGGATCACCGCATGGTCGCCGGCGGCGACGCCGAGCCGCAGATGGCCGTCGGTGATGCGCATGTTCTCGGAGGCGATCGTGATATCGGCCATGAAGGCGACCGCGAGTCCGGCGCCGACCGCGACCCCGTTGATCGCCGAGATGACGACCTTCTCGCAATTCACGAGGTTGTAGACGATATCGCCCGCCTCGCGCATCGCCTGCGAGATATTGGCGTGATTCCCCTTCATCGCGTCGATCATGTCGAGATCGCCGCCGGCCGAAAACGCGCGGCCCTTGCCGGTGATAATCACGACGTTGGTCTCGGGATCGTCGTCGATATCCTTCCAGACGCGGCTCAGCTCCCAATGGAGCCGGGCGTTGGTGGCGTTGAGCACGTCGGGACGGTTGATCGTGATCAGCAGGATGCCGTCGTCGTGGCGCTGAAATTCGAGATACTGATATTCGTCGTACTTCATAGGGCAAATCTCCCGCGCGGAATCTTCTCTCCGATGGGCACGTTAGCGGATATTCGATCGAATCGGCAATTTCTCGCCGCGATGATCGTCGAAACCGTCAGCCAGCGCACGTTCGCCGCGCCGGCTCGATCATTCCTTCGGCGGTGTGACGGGATTGCCCGAGGCCCTTCGTTGAATATCCCGCAACTGTTCGGCCAGCGCGCGTTCGAGCAGCGCCTCCAGCTCGCTCACGTCAATGAGGTTGCGCTGATACGCCTCGTCGGCCGCTTCGAGGGCCTTGTAATATGGTTCTTTGTCGCGCGCGATGTATTCGGGGATCGTGAAGCTACCGGGAAGTTCATAGCCGAGCAGGAGGCTCAGCACCGCGTACGATGCGGCGCGCGCCGTTCGGCCGTTGCCGTCGTCGAACGGATGGATCCAGTTGATTCGCCAGAGCAAGTAGGCAGCCAGATGAATCGGCGATTTGCTCGATCGGTTATCAGTCACATAGTCGCACATATCTTCGACCATCCGCGGAACCAGATCGGGCGTCGGCGGCCGATGGCGGCTGTTGCCTATTTTCATCTCGGAGGGGCGATAGAGGCCGGCAAATTCGTTCAGCCCTTCGATCGCGACACGGTTCAGTCTCAGGATTGAGGATGGGCGCAGCCTGAAGGCATTCTGATTCGTCTCCGCACGCACCATCTCACGGATTGCGTCGAATTGCCGTAAACCGTTCCGCGCTTCGATCCGCGCGATTTCGTCCGGATCAGTGGGCAGCGTGACGCGCTGGGGCTGGCTGGCGCGTTCGCCCTCCTTACTCAGAGTTTTCCTCCGCCAGCGCCGCGGCGGCGCGCTCCACGGTTTCTCTGGTGATTCGCTCGTTTTCGATATTCGTATTGCCGTAAGCGAAACCGCGGCGTTGCCGCTCGCGCTCGTCGCTGGTCATTTTCACGAGTTTGGCGCGTTGCAGCAGCGCCTGTAATTTCTCACTCATAGCGCCATCCTCTTCATTCTGATCGGGGTTGAAAATCTAGCGCGAATCCTGACCGAATGAAAACGCCTGGTCCGGTTAATTGAGCCGCGTTAATCCGAGCGCGGGTCAGGCGGCGTAGATGTCCATGATCCGGTGCAGCATCGCGATCGCGTCGGGTTTTTTGCGCTGGAACGAATTGCGCCCGATAATCGAGCCGAAGCCGCCGCCCGCCTTGATCGCCGCGACCTCCTGGTAAAGCGTCGCGTCGTCCTCGCGCGCACCACCCGAAAAAATCACCATCCGCCGGCCGTCGAAGCAGCTCTGCACGACGTGGCGGACCCGCTCCGCCAGCGGCTCGAGCGGAATGTGCTGCGCCTCGTAGACTTTCTTCGCCTCGGGCTGCTCCAGATGCGAACTCGGCAGCTTGACCTTGACGATATGCGCGCCCAGTTGCGCCGCGATTTGGGCGGCGTAGGCGACCACGTCGAGCGCCGTCTCGCCCTCCTTGCTCAGGCCCGAGCCGCGCGGATAGGACCATACCACGACGGCCAGCCCGACCGCCTTCGCCTCCTCGGCGATTTCCCGGAGCTCCTGATACATCTCGCGCCGCGCCGCCGACCCCGGATAGATCGTGAAGCCGACCGCGGCGCATCCGAGCCTGAGCGCGTCGCCGACGCTGGCGGTGACGGCCGAGATCGGGTCGCGCTCGTCGAGCAGCAGGTCATGGTTGTTGAGCTTCAGGATGAGCGGCAGCTCGCCGGCGAATTCCGCCGCGCCCGCTTCGAGAAACCCGAGCGGAGCCGCATAGCCGTTGCATCCGGCGTCGATCGCGAGCTGGAAATGATAGTGCGGATTGTAGGCCGGCGGATTCACGGCGAAGCTCCGCGCCGGCCCATGCTCGAAGCCCTGATCGACCGGCAGGATCACCAGCTTGCCCGTGCCCGCCAGCCGACCATGATTGAGAAAGCGCGCGAGATTGGCGCGCACGCCCGGATTTTCGGCGTCGTAGTAGGAGAGAATTTCCCTGACTCGCTGCGTCATCATCGCACTCGCCTCTCTTTCGATATTTTCAGAATCGGCGCGCGGCGGCCGCGAAGCAACCGCGCTCAGCCGACGCCGGCCGCCGCCGCCCACGCGGCGCCGATCAACGCGCCGGATTGATTGAGCGAGACGCGCACCGGAATCCGCGCGAGCGTCGCGCGCAATCGGCCCTTGTTCAAAAACGCCTCGACGAAGGCCGGATCACGCATGAACGGCAGAATTTTCGGCGCGATTCCGCCGCCGATCATAACCCCGCCCAGCGCCAGAAACTTGAGCGCCAGGTTCGCCGCCTCGGCCGCGTAAATCTTGACGAACATCCTGAGCGCCGCCACGCAGCGCGCGTCGCTCCCGGCGATCGCCGCCGCGCTGATCGCCGCCGACGGATCGCCCGCGCGCATCTGTTCCGCCAGCCCTCCGGATTCGGCCTCCGCGCGAGTCGTTAGCAGATACCGATAGATGTTGTGCAGGCCCGGACCCGAAAGCACCCGCTCGAAGCTTACATGATCGAATTCGCGCGCGAGGAATTCGAGCAGGCCGCGCTGCTCGGCCGAGCGCGGCGCGAAATCGCAATGACCCCCTTCGCTCGCGACCGCGAAATAGCCGCGCGGCGCCGCGATCAGCGCCGCCTCGCCGAGTCCCGTGCCGGCGGCGATCACGGCGATATTGGCCGCTTCGCGGCGCGGCTCGCCCGGATGGAGCGTGACCAGATCGCCGGGCCGCAGATGCGGCATCCCGTAGGCGGTCGTCTCGAGATCGTTCATCAGCCGCGCCGGCATCCCGCCCAGCGCCCGGCTGAGCGCGTCGCGTTCGATCTCCCACGGCACGTTGGTCGCATGGCTGCGGCCGTCGATCACCGGACCGGGCACGCCGAAACAGGCCGCGTCGGGACGGTCTTCCGGCGCGAGGAACGCGGCGCACGCCGCCTCGAGGCTGGGAAAGTCGGCGGTCGCGTAAAGCTGGTCGCGGATCAGAGCCGGCGCGCCGCCCGCGACCCGATAAAGCCCCAGATGGGTCTTGGTGCCGCCGATATCTCCCGCCAGAACGATTGACGCCATCGCCGCCGCTCCCTCGCTCCTTATGGCCCCGGCGCCGCCGTCCGCGCGCGCGCCTTACGGATTGCGCCAGGCGCGCCCGTCGCGCGCGATCAGCAAAGCGGACTCGGTCGGACCCCACGATCCGGCCGCGTAGGGGAACGGCTCGTCGGGCGAATGCTCCCATTGGTCGAGGATCACCTGCACGAAGCGCCACGCCGCCTCGACCGTGTCGCGCCGCATGAACAGGGTCTGGTCGCCGACGATCACGTCGCTCAACAGCGTCTCGTAGGCTTCGGGCGAGACCGTCTTGTAATGGAAATCGACGTCGACCGGCATCAGCCTGAGCGTCTGGCCCGGCACCTTCGAAACGATGTTGAGGGCGAGCCCCTCGTTGGGCTGTATCCGGATCGTGAGCACGTTGGGCGTAAGCGCGGGCGCGGGATGCGCGTTGTAGAGGATGCGCGGCACCGCCTTGAAATAGATCGCGATTTCGCTCGTGCGCTTGGGCAGGCGTTTGCCCGTGCGCAGATAGAACGGCACGCCCGCCCAGCGCCAGTTCTCGACGTAGCATTTCAGCGCGACGAACGTTTCGATCTTCGAGTCGGGCCGGATCTTCGCCTCTTCGCGATAGCCCAGCGCCTTTTCGCCGGCCGAAAGCCCTTCGACGTATTGTCCGCGCACCACCAGCCGCTCGACGTCGGACGGTTCGTACGGCCTGAGCGACCGAATCACGTCGAGCTTGGAATCGCGCACCGCGTCCGCCTGGGTCGAACGCGGCGGTTCCGACGCGATCATGCATAGCACCTGCAGAATATGGCTCTGCACCATGTCGCGCAGCGCCCCGGCCCGATCGTAGTAGAGCGCGCGCGTGCCCACGCCCTCCTGCTCGGCCACCGTGATCTGCACATGATCGATATACCGCGCGCTCCAGATCGGCTCGAAGATCGCGTTGGCGAACCGCAGCACCATCAGGTTTTCGACCGTCTCCTTGCCCAGATAATGGTCGATCCGGAAAATCTGGCTCTCGTCGAAATGCTTGGCCAGCTCGCTGTTGATCTCGATCGCGCTCGCCACGTCATGGCCGATCGGCTTTTCCACCACCACGCGGGTGAAGCCGACTTCGCCGTCCGGCGCCGCGACCATCCCGGACGCGGTCAAGCCGGCCGAGCAATCGTCGATAAAGCCCGGCGGAATCGCGAAGTAAAAGACCCGATTACCGCGCGCGCCAATCTCGTGATCGAGCGCCTCCAGCCGGTCGCGCAGCTTGAGGAAATCCTTGGCCTCGGTGAAACTGCCGGAGACGAAATGAAGTAGCGGCGCGAATGTCGCCCACGCCTCCTCGGTCACTTTCTGGCGCGAGAATTTCTCGATCCCGCCGCGCGCGAAATCCCGATAGGCCTGGTCGTCGATCTGTTCCATCGAAAAGCCGACGATCGCGAATTGCTTCGGCAACTCGCCGTCAACCATCAGGTTGTACAGCGCCGGCAGGAGCTTGCGATGACTCAAATCGCCGGCGCCGCCGAAAATCACCACGATACATGGCACGTCCACCGACTTCGGATGCATCCCGGCCAATACATGCGGGGGCGGCAGAGGACGCTGGTATTGTTGTTCAGCCATCGTTGCGGATCCTTGGAACGCGCGGCGCGGCCGCGCCGATTACCTTCGCCGCAGGGCCGCCGCGCGAGCGTGACGCCGAAATCAGGCTAACCGATGCGTCGTAATCACGAAAGCCAGCGCCGCGACGTGGAATTGTTACGAATCCGCGCGACGCTTTGGCTATGCGAACCCGGCACGCCTCCGCGCGCGCCAAGACGCGCCCGACGCTTCCCTGTCACCGGGCGAATAAGTTCATGGACGGCGGCCGGCGGCGTCCTCCAGCATCAGCGTATGGAGGTCGTCGTGCTGGAATATTCCCGCCGCCGCGCGCGTCAGCGCGACCGACAGCACCTCGCCCGGCTGATCGTAAATCTCGGTCTCATCCTCCGGCATCGCGCCCGCCGGCGGCATCGACGGATCGTCGTATTGCGCGCCGCTCGCGCCCTGCCAGAAAGGCACCTCGAATGGCGGCTTGTAAATCGCGACGTTCATCACTACCCGCGCCGCGCTGAACCAGGTCGGTCCGCCTTCGTTGTCCTTGCCGCGCTGCTTCACCACCCATAGCCCGGTGACGACGGCGGCCAGGACGTAGTCGGCCCGGCGCGCCTGCAGTTCGTCATGGAGCGAATCGGTCGCGGCGGCCGAATTCATCCCGGCCTCGTGCGCGGCCTCGGCGATCGCGCCGCGAAACAGCGGCCCGAGCTCCGGACCGTAAAGCCGCTGATCGACTTGATTGTGGAGATCGAGGATTACGCCGATCGCCGGATGGCCCTGATACGGCTCGTGGTCGGCGCCGCCGACGCTGCCGGCGTCCGCGAAATTGCGCAGGATCGCCGGCGTGATCACGACGATCGAGCGTTTCGGATAGCTGTTTTGGTAGCCCTTTACCTGGTACGGGTAAAACTGCAGCGTCTGGATCGATTCCGGCGTCATCGCGATCGGCTGCTCTTGCGCCGTCGAGCATCCCGCCAGCGTCAGCGCCAGACCGATCAGCGCCGCCGCCAGGACGAACGCCGCGGCCGCGCCGCGCTCAACCCCGCGCTGCCTGCGACCTTTCACGAAACAGGAACAGCGTCCCGCCGATTTCGAGGCGATCCCCGCTCTTGAGCGCCTGCCGGCCGCGCACCGGATTGCGATTCACCAGCACTTCGCCGCCGCCCGCCGGGCTGACGAAATAGTTCTTGCCTTCGCGCCGGATTACGGCGTGCCGCGTATTCACGCCCGCGTCGCCGAACAGGCCGATATCGCTCTCCTCGGCGCGCCCGATCGACATCACCGGCTTGTCGAGCGGATACTCGCGCCCCTCGCGCGCGTTGCGGCTTTGCGACCGCACCACCATCAACCAGCCGCGCTTGAGCAGTTCCGCGACCAGCCCGATAAAGAAACCGATCAGCGCGCCGATCAGGATCAGCGCGATCGCGCGGCCAAGCGCCTGCGGAAAGGCCGCCGTCAGCGCCTGATAGCACATCCCGCCCGCGGCCCCGCCGATCAATCCGCCCACCGCGCCGTTGCGCAGCCGCGCCAGCGACCGCGTCGCCCAGCCGACGCCCAATCCGACCAGCACTCCCAGCACCGCCCAGCCGAGCATCCGGCCAAGAAACCCGCCCACCAGATCGAACGCGATCTCGGCAACCAGCAGTCCCACCGCCCCGCCAATCGCGCCGATCGCGGCGCCCGCCTGCGCGCCGCGCATCACCTGCCGCCATTGGCTCACGCTCAGCGCCTCGATCGACGCGAGGAACATCGCGATAAACAGGCCCGCCAGCGCGCCCAGCAGGATATCGTGATACCAGACCGCGCTGATCCCGAGGATTTTGCCGTTCAGATAGGCGAAGGGTTCCGACGCGCCCCAGGCGCCGAAGCCGCCCAAGCCGCCGGCCACCGCGTAAAACAGCAGCCGCTCGCGTGATACGTTACTCGCCATGGCGCCTGAGGATGGCGCGCCGGCCGCACCGGTTCAAGTTAGCTTCCATCGGCGAAAAATACCCCTCCCCGATTACACGTCGCCACGTCAATCCGTATGCGTCGTCCAGGCGCCGCGCGCGCCCGACGGGGTCGCCTGATACGTGCCGCTCAGCACGTCGCCGCGCAGCCGCCCCTCGAAATAATAGGTCTCCGATCCGTACGGCACCTGGAACTGCAGATGGTCGCCGCGGACGAAGCCCTCGATCGGCGTGAGTCCGTAACCCCCCAGATGCACCACCAGCTCGCCATGCAGGAAGCCGTTGGGCTGCGGCCTCAGCCGCAATTCCATCGGGACGCCGCCGCGGCCGCCGATTCCGTCGATCGTGCCGCTGGCGAGCGTCGGCGTCTCCAGCCCGCCGCCCGCGCTGGCGGTAGCGCTCCCGCCGCCCATCCCGCCCCCGCCGCCGCCGCCGGTGTAGGGAATCCCGGCGTCGGCCACGACCCGGAAGGTGCGCTGCGCGAAGTATTGCCCGTTCAGGTAGAAGTTCACCGTGTACTTGCCCGGCAAAAAGGCGCCGCCCGCGGAATTGCCCACCCGTCCACTGAAGATCGCGTTCCCGCTCGACTTGCTGATCGTGCGGATATCGTCAACGCTGCCCAGCATGCTGCCGTCAGGCGCGAGATAAGCCGCGTCAACCCGATATTGATTGTTATCCAGCCCGTAAAGCCGATTCTTGAAGACCACCCGCCAGCCGACGAACAATACTTTCGAAACGCTGAACGCCGTGCTCGGCCCCGATAGCGCCGTGCCGTCCTTGGTGCTGTTGACGAACTCGACCGTCTCCAGCGCGAGCGGACGTTTCATCCGCTCCTCGAGCATCGCGAGGCGCTCCGCGTCCTGCTTGCGTTTGTCCTCGGACGCTTTAACGGCCGCGGCGGCCTCGGCGGCGGCCTTCGCGGCGGCCGCCCTGGCGGCCAGATCGGGATTGACCTGGAAGGTCTGCTCGCCCAACGGTTGACCGTCGGAATAGAGCGCGATCTTGTAATTTCCGGGGACGATTGGCGCGGCGTTCGGAATCAGCGCGACCCCGCTGAACGCGGCCGCCGCGCTATTCGGTCCGACATAGCGCTGATCGGAACTGCTCGCGATCTGGTTGCCGCCCGGGTCGAAGATCCGCGCCTCGACCGCGTCGTTGCGGCCGTCCAGTCCGGCCATATTGTTTTTGAACGACGCGTCCCACTTGAGATATTGCGCGTTGGCCAGCTCGGTATCGGTGAAAGTCGTGCGCGGACGCGAAATCGCGTCGCCCGCCCGCGTCGAGAGCGCCAGCGCGACGCTTTGGAAGGCCAGCGGATTGGCTCGCGCCCGTGCGAGCCGCTCCTGCCGGCGCCACGGCAGATTATTGACGAACTGCGTGAGACCGAGCTGCTCCTGCAACGACGGCTTGCGATAGATGTAGGTGGCGCCGAACGCGAGCCCGGCCGTCACAGCGCTGAAGACCGCCAGTCCGACCCAGCGCCGCCGATGCGATTTCCGGCGCACCGGGCGCGGACGGATCGTGGCGTCCTCCGCCGGCTCCGGGAGGACCACGCCGCTCAGTCCCGCCGTGCCGCCGCCCGCGCTCACCTGCGCTCCGCCGGTGGCGCCCAGACCGCGCCCGTACAGCAGCATGTCGCGGAATTCCTGGATCGTCGCCGGCCGCCGCTCCATGTCGTAGGCGAGCGCCCGATCGATCGCGCCCGCCAGATTGCTCGACGCCTCGGCCCGCAGATTACGCACCGGCGGAAAGCTGAACGGCGGAAATTTCTCCGGATCGCGGCCGGTCAGCACGTAATGCAGCGTCGCGCCCAGCGAATAGATATCGCTGCGCGGATCGGCCACGCCCTGATACTGCTCCGGCGGCGCGAAGCCGAGCGTCCCGATCATCGTGCCCTTGCGCGACCCCTTGAAGAGCCGCGCGATGCCGAAATCGATCAGCACCACCCGCCCCTTTCCGGTCAGCATCACGTTGGAGGGCTTCATGTCGCGATAGATGATCGGCGGCTGCAGCCCATGCAGATAGGCCAGCACGTCGCAGAGCTGGCGCGCGATATCGATCACCAGCCCTTCGGGAAACGGTCCGCCGCGCGCCGCCAGCTCTTCCTCGAGATTGCGCCCCTCGACGTACTCCATCACCAGGTAATGGCGATTCTGGTCGTCGAAGCGATCGCTGATCGCGGGTATCGCCGGATGCTTCAGTTGGGCGAGCGTGTCGGCCTCGCGCGCGAAATACTCGTTGGCCTCGATCCGTTGCTGCGGGTCGATGAAGTGATCGACCATCTCCTTGATCGCGCACGGCCGGTTCGACAGCCGCTGGTCATGCGCGAGATAGACCATCCCCATCCCGCCGCCGCCGAGCAGCCGCTGCACCGCGTAGCGGCGCTGCAGCACCGTGCCCGCTTCGAGCGGTCCCGGCAGCGCGCCCGGATTGCCGGCGGAATTGTCGGAGGTGTCGTCCATCGCCCTCAGCTCGCGAAAATCGCGATCACCGAAATATTGTCCGTGCCGCCGCCCGCGTTGGCCGCGACGATCAGCTCCCGCGCGGCGGCGACGGGCTCCCGATAGCGCCGCAGGATTGACCCAACCGCCGCGTCCTCGACATGCGTCGTCAGACCGTCGCTGCACAGCAGCATCCGGTCGCCGCGCCTGAGCCTGACGCTCAGCGCCTCGGCTCCGGCCGGACCCTGCGGACGCGCGCCGAGCGATCGCGTAATCACGTTCTTGTGCTCATGATGGCGCGCCTCTTCGGCCGTGATTTGGCCAATCTCGACCAGCCGCTGCACCAGCGAATGGTCCTTGGTGATTTGCCGGAGCCCGCCGTCGCCGCTCAGATAGGCGCGGCTGTCGCCCACCCACGCCACCGCGCATTCGCCCGGCACGATCAACGCGGCGACCGCCGTCGAACCCATCCCGCGCGCCTCCGGATGGGCCGCCTGGTATTCGAGAATGCGGGTGTTCGCCGCTTCCAGCGCCGCCCGCAGGATTTCCCGCGCTCCGCCGTTTTGGCTCGCGCCGATTTTCTCCTCCACGTATTCGCGAATCGCGCCGACCGCGATCGCGCTGGCGACCTCGCCGGCCTCCGCTCCGCCCATGCCGTCGGCCACGACGTAGAGCAGATTCTGCGCCGGTTCGATCAGTGAGTCACGCCGATATTCGGCCGCCATCACCGAATCCTCGTTGGTCTCCCGCACCATCCCAACGTCCGTCAGGACGGCCGCGCGAATCTGAATCGTCCCGGCCAGCCGCGCCAGTTCGGTCTTGAACGCGTCGACATTCGGCCAGCGCGCCGCCGGCTCGAAGGCGATCGCGCGGCGCACCGCCTGCTCCAGCGCCGGCGTCACCACGTGCGGCGGATAAAAGCGCACCGGCCCCGGCTCCTCGAGCCAACTTTCCGACTCCAGCCGTTCGCCGGTCAAAAGCGTGTAGAGCAGCGCGCCGACCGAAAAGATATCCGCGCGCTTGTCGACCTTCCGCCCCTTGTAGATCTCCGGCGCCGTGTAGCCATGATTGAAGATCGGCTCGGACTGCAGTTCGTCATCGTTGCTGACGTAATCGAGACCGTTCAGTTTGATCCGTCCGTCGGCTCCGTAACCTATCGATTCGGGACAGATGTCGTTGACTCTGAGACCGCGCCGATGGGCAAACGCCACCGCCTGGCACAACTGGATTCCCGCCGCCAGCGCCGCGCCTTCGTCCAGCGGCAATTCGTCCGCGCGCGCCGCCAGCGGCGTCAGCGCTTCGTCGGCATAGACCAGATAGGCGCGCCCGCGATCGGCGAAACCCTCCCGCGCGCGCTGAAACGCGGGATAACCCAGCGTCAGCGAAAGCGCCATCACGCGCCCGTAAACCTCGCCCAGATCGTCGGTCGTGACGGCGGTCGGCGCGACCGCCGCGCCGGTTCCGTTCGCGACCGGCGCGGCCGGCTCCGCCGAGTCCACAGGCGCCGTGGCGGCCGACTCCGCCGAAACCGCGCCATTGGCGGAAGGCGCGTCCGCGAGGATGGCGGGAAATTCGGATTGCGGCGCCGGTTCGGCTTGCGTTTCCGGCGCTTCGGCCTCGTCTTCGGTTAAGACCACCGCGTCGGCCGCGCTCTCGCTGGAAACCATCGTGGCGCCGGATTGATCGTCGCGCGCGGCGCCCGCGTCATCGCCGGCCTCGCCCACGCCGGCGGGCGGCGCGCCCGCTGCGGAGCCTTCATCGGCCGCCGCTCCAGCGTGCGCGGCGTCCTCGGGCCGGCTCTCGAGCGGAGGCAATTCGGCGGTTTTCGCATTCGGCCCGTTGGGATTTTCGACTATCGCCGGCGGCGCCGCCACGACCTGCCCGCGCGCGATCGGTTCCGCTTCCGGGATCGGCTCAAGCGCCCGTTCGCGCAGTTGCGCGCGCTCGACCGCGCCGTCGCCCAGGGATCGTTCGGCGTGATAGCGGTTCTCCTGCGCGGTCCGGCTAATCAGTTCGACGATCCGCCAACCGCCCTTCAGCTCTTCGCCGGGCGCCAGGGGCGGGATCGCCGTTGGCGCCGGTCGCGATTCGGCGCGCGCGAGTCCCTGCCCGCATCGATCACAGAATTTCGCCTCGTCGGCGTTTTGCATCCCGCACTGCGGACAGCTAACCATCGCTCAATCCTTGTCCATGCGCGCCCATGACCGGCGCGTCTCATCCCCGGCGAAATTCCAGTTTAGCACTGCCAAGCACCAGCTCGTCGCGATTTTTCAACTGGTATAGCTGGTCGCGTCCAAGCCGTCCGCGACCCACGATATAGGTGCCATTGAGGCTGCCGAGATCGCGGATGAAATACTCGACGCCGCGCCGGATAATCTCGGCGTGCCGGCGCGAGACCCGCTCGGCGCCGCGGCGGAGTTCGGCCAGATCGACGTCCGGCCGATCCGCCGCGCTGGCCGAGCGCCCGATAACGATCCGATCGCCGGCCAGCGGAAACTCCCGTCCCTCCGCGCTCGCGATTAACCGCGCCTCCGCCCGGGAGATCACGGCGTAACCGTTGCGCGCGGCGCCGGTCGGGGCGATCGCGGGATACGCTCCGGCGCCGCCGGAGCGCGGCGGCGGCGCGGGCGTGGTCGCCGGCGAGACCGCACGCGGACTTGTGCTGGCGGGCGGCGCGGGTTTGCCCGCGCCCAGCGGAGCGCGCCCGGGCGTGTCCGGCTTGATCGCCAGGTCGGCGGTCTTGGCGGTCGGCGAAACCCGCGGCGCCATCGGGACCGGCGGCGGCGTTCGCGATACGCCCGGAGCGATCGCCGGCGGGACCGGGAGCACCACCGTCGGCGCCTGGCTGAGAACCGGCCCGCGCACCGTCCCCGGAACGGCCGGCGGGGGCGTCAGGATCACGCGCGTGGGAGCGTTCGCCGCCGGCGCGGGCGGACGGCGCGGCGGCGTGACGACAGGCGGCG
>JAJXYM010000231.1 GCA_021780585.1 Deltaproteobacteria bacterium | reverse complement strand
TCTACCTTCTGAATGCTGGATATCAGGCTGATTCGTGAGCGCACCGAGTGGGTCAAGGGCGAGCTGGCGCGGGCGGGCGTCGATCCCGCCGAAATCGACCGGCTGGTCGCGACCGACGCCGCCCGCCGCAAGCTTCAGGCGCGGCTCGACGAGATGCGCGCGCGCCGTACCCGCGAATCGAAAGAACTGGGCCGGCTCGGCCCCGAGGCGCGCGAAGGCCGCCGTGCGGAGATGCGCGCGCTGGGCGACGAAATCGCCGCCGGCGAACGCGAACTCACCGCGCTCGAAGAGAAATTTCGCGATGAGATGCTCGCGCTTCGGAATCTGCCGCGCGCCGACGTACCGACCGGATCGAGCGAGGCCGATAATCAGATCGTTCGCGGCGAAGGCGAGCCGCGCCAGTTCGATTTCGCTCCGAAGCCTCATTGGGAGCTCGGCGAAAATCTGGGCATCATCGACTTTGAACGCGGCGTGAAGCTTGCCGGAACGCGGTTTTACGTCCTGATGGGACTCGGCGCGCGGCTCGAGCGGGCGCTGATCTCCTTCATGCTCGACCTCAAGACCAATGAGCAGGGTTATCTCGAAATCGCGCCGCCCCTGATGGTGAACACGGCGACGGCCACCAGCACCGGCCATCTGCCGAAGAACGCCGACACGATGTATCGCGATATCGAGGAGGACTTCTGGTTTATCCCGACCGCCGAGCTGCCGCTCACCAGCATGTATCGCGATGAAGTGCTGGAGGCCGAGCGGCTGCCGGTCTATCTGACCGCCTACACGCCCTGCTTCCGGCGCGAAAAGATGTCGGCCGGGCGCGACGTCCGCGGCATCAAGCGCGGCCATCAGTTCGACAAGGTCGAGATGGTCAAGCTGGTGCGGCCGGAGACTTCGGACGCGGAGCTGGACCAACTGGTCGAGAACGCCTGCGAAGTCTGCCGCCGGCTGGAAATTCCGTTTCGCGTGGTGCGGCTATGCACGGCGGATCTGAGCTTCGCCAGCGCCGCCACCTTCGATATCGAAATGTGGGCGCCGGGGATCGGCGAATGGCTCGAAGTCAGCTCCTGCTCGAATTGCACGGACTTCCAGATGCGGCGGGCGAATCTCCGCTATCGGCCGGCAAAGGGCGCCAAGGCGGAATTCCTGCACGCGTTGAACGGCTCGGGACTCGGACTTCCGCGCACGCTGATCGCGGTGCTGGAGAACTATCAGCAGGCCGACGGAAGTATCGTGATTCCCGATGTGCTACGCCCATATATGAGTGGCGTTGAGGTGATAAAAGCGGCATGATTGATGTGCGCGATACGGATTATCGCCCAGATAACGTCACTGGCGGAAATCAAGCTTAATTCCCCCTTGGTCGTGACGTAACATTCTCGTAACAATTCGGGATTAAGCTTGAGGCGAGGCGTTGAGTGGCGCCGCGGGCGCAATTCCGGATCGACTGGCGAGACAATCCTACCCTTGGCGGAAATAGCGAATACCGTTGCGGAAAAAGCCGCCATGCCGGCGGCGCGGATGCCGCGCGTACGGACGCGCGCATTTGGCGTGCGGGCGATCGGCGATCGGGTCTTCAATCTGACCACGCTCGTTTTGGCGCTGACGATCCTGGCGCTGCTGGCGGGGCTGACGCTTGAACTGTTCGTCAACGCGCTGCCGTCGATCAAGGCGTTCGGACTCGGCTTTCTGGTCAGCAGCGACTGGGATCCGACCACCGATCAGTATGGCGCGCTGCCGTTTATTTTCGGCACCGCCGTCTCTTCGGGGCTGGCGCTGCTGATCGCGGTGCCGCTCGCGCTGGGCGTGGCGCTATGTCTGAGCGAGATGGCGCCCGACTGGCTGAGCCGCAAGCTCGGCTTCTTGGTCGAGCTGCTGGCGGCGATTCCGAGCGTGGTTTACGGCCTGTGGGGAATCTTCGTGGCGGGTCCGTGGCTGCGCGACCATCTGGACCCCGTGCTGGCGAAATATCTCGGCTTTCTGCCGTTCTTCCAGGGGCCCCAGGTCGCGGTCAGCATGCTGACCGCGAGCGTGATCCTGGCGATCATGGTGCTGCCGTATATCTCCGCCGTATGCACCGACGTTTTCCGCGCCGTTCCACGCACCCAGCGCGAGGCGGCGCTGGCGCTCGGCGCGACCAAATGGGAGATGGTGCGGATGGCGGTGCTGCCGTTCGGCGTCTCCGGGATTATCGGCGCGGTGATCCTTGGCCTGGGGCGGGCGCTCGGCGAGACGATCGCGGTGGCGATGGTGATCGGCAACAGCCCGCAGATTTCAGCCTCGCTGTTCATGCCGTCGGCGACGCTGGCGAGCGTTATCGCCAACGAATTCGTCGAGGCGACCTCGAACCTGAATCTGGCCGCGCTGGTCGAACTCGGACTGGTGCTGCTGGTGCTCGGCCTGATCCTGAATATCGCCGCGCGCCTGCTGGTCTACGGCGCGACCCAGCGGCGTTTCCAGGGACCGGCATGACGACCTCGCTGTCCGCGCCGCGCCGCCGGCAATTTATCCGCAAGCTCAAGAGCGACCTGATGGTCAGTCTGACCGTGCTGGCGACGGCGGTGGCGCTCCTTCCGCTGTTCCTGGTGCTGGGCTATCTGGCCAGCAAGGGCGCGACCAGCGTCAATTGGGATTTCTTCACCAAAATGCCCGAGCCGGTGGGCCAGAGCGGCGGCGGGATGGCCAACGCGATCGTCGGCACCTTCGAACTGGTCGGCGTCGCCTGCCTGATCGGCGTGCCGATCGGGGTCGCCGCGGGAATCTATCTGGCCGAAAACAGCGGCGGCGCGCTGGCGCAGGCGATTCGCTTCGCCGCCGACGTGATGATGGGCGTGCCGACGATCGTGGTGGGAATTTTCTGCTACGCGATCGTGGTCAAGCCGTTCGGCGGCTTCTCCGCCCTGGCTGGCGCGATCGCGCTCGCCGTGATCATGATTCCGCTGGTCACGCGCACCGCCGAGGAGATGATCCTGCTGGTGCCGCATGAGCTGCGTGAGGCCGCCCTGGCGCTCGGTGTGCCGCGCTGGCGCACGACGCTGATGGTGGTGGCGCGCACGGCGGTGAGCGGAATCGCGACCGGCGTGATCCTCGCGATCGCGCGGGTGGCGGGCGAAACCGCGCCGCTCCTGTTCACCGCCTTC
>JAJXYM010000358.1 GCA_021780585.1 Deltaproteobacteria bacterium | reverse complement strand
TTGAGGCGTACGCGTGAGCGGATTTGGTAGCATAGCGGTCGGGCGGTGCACGAATCCGACTTGCTTTCGCGATGGGCGCGGGAATGGAAACTCCTGAACTTGGCAATCCGTCCACGCCCGTCGCGCCACGCACCCGCGCCTTCGGCCAGGGCGAAACGCTTAACCGGCTCGACCGCCTGAGCTTCTGGCTCTCCTGCCGGCGGATAAAGAGCGTCGTTGGCGATTTCGCCGGCCTCAGGCTGGCCGATATCGGATGCGGTTATGACGCTCCATTTGCTCACTACGTCCGCGGCCGGGCGAAATCGATCGTCGTGGCTGATCTGGCTATCGCTCCCGAAACCAAACGCGCGCCCGGCGTCCGCGCGATTGAGGGGCGGTTACCCGATTGCCTGACGGCGATCGACGATCAGTCGATCGATGTCGTGTTTTGCAATTCCGTCATCGAGCATCTTTGGGAACCGCTGGAGACGCTGAGGGAGATTTTTCGCATTTGCGCGCCGGGCGGCGTCGCCTTTATCAATGCCCCGGCGTGGCGCGCGAAGAATCTTTTGGAGTTCCTGGCGTTCCGCCTCGGGTTGTTGCCGGAAAGCGAAATCGACGACCACAAGATGTACTACGATCCGAAGGATCTATGGCCATTGCTGGTGCGTTCCGGTTTCCGACCAAAGGATCTACGCGTTTTCAGGCATAAATTCCGCTTTGGAACGTTGGCGATTTGCCGCAAGCCGCATGCGGATGCGACCGGCTTTCGCGATGGGCGCGGGGATGGAAACTTCTGAACCTCGCAAGCCGCCCGCGCCCGTCGCGCCACGCAGCCTCGCCTTCGGCCAGGGCCACTCCCTGACCTGGATCGATCGTTTCGGCTTCTGGCTGTCCACGCGCCGGATCCGCGCCGCGGTGGGGGATTTCACCGGCCTCGCGGTCGCCGATCTCGGTTGCGGCTATGAGGCGCGGTTCGCCCGTTCGCTGTCGAATCAGGCCGGATCGATCACTGTGACCGATCTCGCGCTGGCCTCAGACCTCAAGTGCGAACCCGGCATCCGCGCCATCGAAGGGCGATTACCCGAATGCCTGATGGTGATCGAGGATCGGTCGATCGACGCCGTGATTTGCAATTCCGTGATCGAGCATCTAACGGAGCCGCTCGGGACATTGAGCGGAATTTATCGCATCTGCGCGCCCGGCGGCGTCGCGCTAATCAATGTTCCAACATGGCGCGGCAAGTTCCTGCTCGAATTTGCCGCCTTTCGTCTTGGCGTGTCCGCGGCGGCGGAGATGGACGACCACAAAATGTACTACGACCCCAGGGAGCTGTGGCCATTGCTCGTGCGCGCGGGCTTTCGCCCGCGCGATATCCGCGTCTTCAGGCACAAGTTCGGCCTTAATACATTCGCCATTTGCCGTAAGCCGCGCGCCGCTGGAAGCGCCGGCGGAGGGCAAAGCCAATGACGCCGGCGGAAATCACGCCGGCGCCGATCGCGGCGTCGCCGGAGGCGCGGGAAATCCGTCCGCCCTGGGACGATCAATTGACGCTGCTGATTCCGCCGAATGAGGATCCGGCGGCCCCCGAAATATCCATTGTTGTCCCGGCGCTGAACGAGGAAAGCTCGATCGCCGAATTTATCGACTGGTGCCGCGTCGGAATCGAGCGCGCCGGGGTCCGCGGCGAAATCATAATCATCGACAGTTCCACCGATCGCACCGGCGAAATCGCGCTGGCCAACGGCGCCCGCGTGCTCAAGTCGCCGAAACGCGGTCTCGGCCGCGCCTATATCGACGCGATTCCCTTCATCCGCGGACGCTATGTATTGATGGGCGACGCGGACTGTACCTATGATTTTCGCAGTATCGCCCCGTTTGTCGAGAAATTCCGCCAGGGCTACGATTTCGTGATCGGCTCCCGCTTCGCCGGACATATCGAGGACGGCGCGATGCCGGCGTTGCATCGCTATTTTGGCACTCCACTCACCAGCGCCCTGCTCAATCTCATCTACGGGTCAAGTTTTTCCGATATCCATTGCGGGATGCGCGGGATGACGCTGGCCGCGCTCAGGGCGATGAAGCTGCAGTCGCAGTCGTGGGAATACGCTTCCGAAATAATTGTCAAATCCATCCGGCTGGGATTACGCTCGACTGAGGTTCCGATCGATTTCCACAAGGATCGCGACGGGCGCCTCAGTCACCATCGGCGCGCCGGATGGACCTCGCCGTGGATCGCGGGATGGATGAATTTGCGCTCGATGCTGGTGGGCGGCGCCGACTTTTTCCTGATTAAGCCGGGGATGGTTCTGTTCGGTCTCGGCCTCGCGACGCTGCTCGCATTGTGCAACGGCCCGGTCGTCGTGGGCAAGGCGACGCTGTCGCTCAACGCGATGCTGCTCGGGCTTACGCTCGCGGTGGTCGGATTGCAGGCGTTTCTGCTGGGAGGCGTCGCGCGCACGCTGTACGACCTGCTCGGCGAGCAGCGCCGCCGGTGGATGGCCGCGTTCGGCTTTACGCGCACGCTGCTGTTTTCGACGGTCGCCTTTGGCGCCGGTTTTTGGCTCGCCAGCGATTTCCTGAAACGGTACGTCTCCGCAAACTACACCGTCGTGCCTTCAGCCGTCCCCGCCGACCGTCGCGCGGTTTTTGGTCTCTTCCTGATTATCGCTGCGTTTCAAGCCACCACCGCGATGTTGCTGATTCATGGCGTAGCCGGCTTCGCCCCGCTTGCGGCCGACCGGCCCGTCACTGATGAGGCCCGCGACGCGGCCGGCGCGCCATGCTCCACCGTGAGCCAATGACGCCCGCGGCCGCGACATAATTGACCAATCGCCGGCGTGATGACGCGAGTATATTATGAGTTGATATCGCGCCGGCGCGCGCGCGTCCTGCGCGACCATCTGGCGGCGTTGATCCCGCCCAACGCGCGCGTGCTCGACGTCGGCTGCGGCGACGGACTCCTGGCCAGCCTGATTATGGAAGCGCGGCCGGACGTCGCGATTTCCGGAATCGACGTTCTCAAGCAGCCGCACGCACGAATTCCGGTCACCGTGTACAACGGCGAGGCAATCCCGTTTCCCGACGGCGGATTCGACGTCGCGCTATTCGTCGACGTGCTGCATCACGCCGCGGCTCCGCTGGCGCTGCTACGGGAG
>JAJXYM010000296.1 GCA_021780585.1 Deltaproteobacteria bacterium | reverse complement strand
CCGGCGTGCCGTTATCGACCCGCTTGGCGACGATGCTCGCGCCCATCCCGCCTAGAAAACCGGCCGGTCCGCCCTGGCTCTGCATCGATTTGATGCGGTCGAACGAGGACTTGTCGGGATAAACGGCGACGGTCGAGTCGCCGCCATGCGCGACCAGCTTATGGCCGCATCCGGCCAGCGTGACGATAGCGATGATCAGGGCCGCGGGCGGAATCAGCTTGGCGATTTTCACGATGCGAAAGTCTCCGCGTTAAGTGTCGTGCGAGGGGTCGCGCCGGAATCGAATGCCGCTCCCGAACCGGTCGGCCCGGCGCTCGATTTGGCGCCCGAGTCCGTGCCCGGCCGCGCCACCCCACGCTCCGCGACGGTCCAAATTGCCGCCGTGCGCGTCGCATGATACTTTGTTGGGTCTATCCGGGAAATGCCCGGAAGCCGGTCCCATGCGAATCGGACTCATCTCGGACACTCATATCCCCGAAGCGTGCGAGCGTCTGCCGCCGCCGGTATTCGACGCTTTTGCGGGCGTTGACCTGGTAATGCATGCCGGCGACGTTTATGTCAATCAGGTGCTCGACGAGTTGGAGCGGATTGCGCCGGTAATCGCGGCGATCGGCAACGGCGACGAGGGTCTCGACGGCCATCGCCATCGCCTGGCCCCGGACGATCGCGCGCAAACGGCGCATCTGCTGGAAATTGCCGGCGTGCGGATCGGACTGGCGCATGCCCTGCCCACTCCGGACGAAACTTCGCAGGCGGTGTTCGAGGCGGCGATGGATCGTCATTTCGGCGGTCCGGTGGACGTGCTGGTGATGGGCCATAGCCATCTGGAAGGGGTCGTACGGTTTGGTGCGACGCTGGTGGTGAATCCCGGCAGCGCGACCCTGCCGGGGAATCTGGTGGATGTGCCGGGGACGGTGGCGATCCTCGAAATCGGCGCGGGCGGCGAAGTCGCGGCCGAAATAATCAGGCTGGATCGGGTCTAGCGGCGCGGGCGATTAATCGCCGCGCGCGCTTCCAGGAGGAAGATTTTTGTCCGCCGAAAACGCTCCGCAAGCCGAGGCCGCGCCGCAACGCGCGGTCACGATGGAGAAAATTGTCAATCTGTGCAAGCGGCGCGGGATCGTCTTTCCGGCCAGCGATATTTACGGCGGGCTGGGATCGACCTTCGACTACGGTCCGCTCGGCGTCGAGCTCAAGCGCAACGTCAAGGAGGCGTGGTGGCGCGACATGGTGCAGCGCCGCAGCGACGTAATCGGCCTCGACAGCGCGATTCTGCAGCATCCGCGCACCTGGGAAGCGTCGGGCCATCTGCAGAATTTCACCGACCCGCTGGTGGACTGCAAAAGTTGCAAGCAACGCTTCCGCGCGGACCATCTGAATGGCGACCGCTGCCCCGAATGCGGCGGCGAATTGACCGAGGCGCGTCAGTTCAACCTGATGTTCAAGACCTTCATGGGGCCGGTCGAGGACACCGCCAGCACGATCTATCTGCGGCCGGAGACGGCGCAGGGCATCTTCGCGAACTTCGCCAACGTTATCGACACGCAGCGGGTGAAACTGCCGTTCGGCGTGGCGCAGACGGGAAAATCCTTCCGCAACGAAATCACGCCGGGCAATTTTATTTTCCGCACCCGCGAATTCGAGCAGATGGAGATGGAATTCTTCGTCCGGCCCGATCCGGCGGAAGAGCTGAACTGGTTCAACTACTGGGTCAACGAGCGCTTCAACTGGTACGTCCGGTACGGCGTCGACCGGGAGCATCTGCGGCTGCGGCCGCATGGCCAGGAGGAGCTGTCGCACTATTCGCGCGGCACCACCGACGTCGAATTCCTGTATCCGTTCGGATGGGGCGAGCTGGAGGGAATCGCGCGGCGCGGCAGCTTCGACCTCGACCAGCACGCGACGTACAGCGGCAAGGACCTGACCTATTTCGACGAAGAGGCAAAGAGCCGCTATCGGCCGTGGGTGATCGAGCCGGCGGCCGGCGTGGACCGCACGATGCTGGCGTTTCTGATCGACGCCTACGACGAGGACGTGGTCGAGGGCGAGACGCGAATCGTGCTCCGGCTGGACCCGCGGCTGGCGCCGATCAAGGTCGCCGTCTATCCGCTGTTGCGCAAGGGCGGTCAGCCCGAAAAGGCGCATCAGGTGCGCGCGACGCTGGCGGGGCAATTCACGACGACCTACGACCAGGCGGGATCGATCGGTCGGCGCTACCGGCGTCAGGACGAGGTCGGGACGCCGTTCGGCGTGACGATCGATCATCAGACGATGGAAGACGATACGGTGACGCTGCGCGATCGCGACACCACCGCGCAGGAGCGGGTGGCGATCGGCGCGCTGGCGGCGGCGCTGACCGAACGCATCGGCTGGCATCGCTAGCGGCGGCGGGCGGCGAATTATTCAACCGACAACGAATCAGACTGGAGATTGAACTGCGATGGCTCGGGTTCATCCGGAGATCTATTTTTTTGGCGCGGGCGTGACCGAGGGACGCGCGAACATGCGCGATCTGTTGGGCGGCAAGGGCGCGAATCTCGCCGAGATGGCGTCGCTCAAGCTGCCGGTGCCGCCGGGCTTCACGATTTCGACGCGGGTCTGCAACTACTTTTACGAACATCAGGGCAAGTATCCGAAGGGACTCGCGCAGGGCGTCGACAAGAGCGTCACGCGGATCGAGAAGGCGCTGAAGCGCAAGTTCGGCGACGCGAAGAATCCGCTGCTGGTCTCGGTGCGATCGGGCGCGCGGGTCTCGATGCCGGGCATGATGGACACCGTCCTCAACCTGGGCCTGACCGACGCGACGGTGGCGGGACTCGAGGCGGTCAGCGGCAATCCGCGCTTCGCCTGGGATTCGTACCGGCGCTTCTGCCAGATGTACGGCGACGTGGTGCTGAAGCTCAAGCCCGAGGACAAGAACGATCGCGATCCGTTCGAGGAGATAATCGAGCGCAAGAAGGCCGCCCGCGGCGTGCGCGACGACGTCGAGCTGGGCGTGGACGATCTGAAGGAGTTGGTGGACGAATTCCGCGATCTGATCCGGCGCAAAGTCGGTCGCGACCTGCCGCAGGACCCGCGTGAGCAGTTATGGGAGGCGATCGGCGCGGTGTTCGGCTCGTGGAACAACGATCGCGCCGTGACCTACCGGAAGATCAATAATATTCCCGGCGATTGGGGCACGGCGGTGACCGTGCAATCGATGGTGTTCGGGAATCTGGGCGGGGACTGCGCGACCGGCGTGGCGTTCACGCGCGATCCGTCGATCGGCGCGAAAGGCATCTACGGCGAATTTCTCGCCAACGCGCAGGGCGAGGACGTGGTCGCGGGGATTCGCACGCCGCGCCAGATCAGTCTCGCGGCGGGGCGCGAATGGGCCGAGCGCAACGGGGTCGAGGAAAAGAAGCGCGCGGCGAATCACGAAACGCTCGAGGAAACCTTTCCGACCGTTTACAAGGAGCTGCTCAAGATCTCGTCGCGGCTGGAAAAGCATTTCCGCGACATGCAGGACATGGAGTTTACGATCGAGCGCGAGCGCCTGTTCATGCTGCAGACGCGCACCGGCAAACGCACGGCGGCGGCGGCGGTGCGGGTCGCGGTCGAGATGGCCGAGGAGCGGCTGATCGATCGGCGCACGGCGCTGATGCGGGTTGAGCCGGCGCAACTCGAACAACTGTTGCATCCGCGGCTCGATCCGCAGGCGGCCAAGGAAGTGATCGCGCGCGGATTGCCGGCGTCGCCCGGCGCGGTCGCGGGCGAAGTCGCGTTCTCGGCCGACGAGGCGGTCGCGGTGAGTCAGGCGGGCCGGCCGGTGATCCTGGTGCGGATCGAAACTTCGCCCGAGGATATCCACGGCATGCAGGTCGCCGAGGGCATCCTGACCGCGCGCGGCGGGATGACCAGCCACGCCGCCGTGGTCGCGCGCGGGATGGGCAAGTGCTGCGTCGCGGGATGCGGCGCGCTGGAGATCGATTACGCGGCGGGCGCGCTGAAGGTCGGCGATCGGGTAATCCGGCGCGGCGAATATCTGACGCTCGACGGTTCGACCGGCGAGGTAATCGCGGGCCGCGTGCCGACCGCGCCGCCGCAACTGACGGAGCATTTCCAGCGGTTCATGAAATGGGCCGATCAGGAGCGGCGGCTCGGCGTGCGCGCCAACGCCGACACGCCCGACGACGCGAGGGCCGCGATCGAATACGGCGCCGAGGGCATCGGCCTGTGCCGCACCGAGCACATGTTTTTCGGCCCCGGCCGCATCGAAGCGGTGCGCGAAATGATCCTGGCGGAGAACGCCGAACAGCGGGCGCGCGCGCTGGAGAAGATCGTGCCGATGCAGCGCGGCGACTTCGTCGAGATTTTGCGCGAGATGGCGGGCAAGCCGGTGACGATCCGGCTGCTGGATCCGCCGCTGCATGAGTTCCTGCCGCACGAGGACGAGGAGATTCGCAAGCTCGCCGCGGATATGGGAACCGATCCCGAGCGGCTACGCCGGGTGCGTGACAATCTGCACGAATTCAATCCGATGCTGGGCCATCGCGGTTCGCGCCTCGGCATCAGCCATCCGGAGATTTACCGCGCGCAGGCGCGGGCGATACTGGAGGCGGCGCTCGAGCTGAAGCGCGAAAAGGTCAACGTCGAACCGGAAATCATGCTGCCGCTGATCGGCGAGCGGCGCGAATTCGAATTTCTCGCCGAACAGATCCGGCAGGTCGCGCGTGAACTGGGCGGCAACGGCAAGAACCGGCTGACGTTCCAGATCGGCACGATGATCGAGGTGCCGCGCGCCTGTATCGAGGCGGGCAAGATCGGCGCCGTGGCGGATTTCTTCTCCTTCGGCACCAACGACCTGACGCAGATGACCTACGGCCTGTCGCGCGACGACTCGGTGAAGTTCCTCGACGACTACCTGACGCGCGGCGTCTATCGCAAAGACCCGTTCCAGGAGCTGGACGCGAGCGGCGTCGCCGGCCTGATGGAGATCGCGATCGAGCGCGGGCGCAAGGCGAATCGCAAACTGAAGATCGGGATCTGCGGAGAGCACGGCGGCGATCCCGCCAGCGTCAAACTATGCCATCGGTTGGGGCTGGACTACGTCTCGTGCTCGCCGTTCCGCTTGCCGGTGGCGCGGCTGGCGGCGGCGCAGGCGGCGATCGAAGCGCGCCAGGTCAAGCGCGAATTCAAGGACGTTTAGCGCTCGCGCGGCGTCGGCTAGCCGAGATAGTCGTCGACGATGATCGCGGGAACGTCGAAGGTGCGGACCTGATTGTTGCGCAGCACGCGCAACCGCACCGCTTCGCCGGGGCGATGGCGGTTGATCGCCTCGTAAAGCGCCTTGCGCTCGTGGACTTCGGCGCCATCGACGGTGAGCAGCAGATCGCCCTGATGCAAGCCGGCCTTTTCGCCCGGACTGCCGGGCATCACGCCCGCGATCACGATATGCTCGCGCAAGGTGTAGGAGAGCAGGCCGAGCCATAGGCGCGGCGGCGTGCTCACGCGATGGCCGTGGCGGACGAGTTCATCGCGGCCGGAGAGGAAACATTCGCCGGGGATGCCGAGGATCGGCCGGATCAGGTCGGCGAAATTCAGATAGCTGACGGCGATCATTTCGCCGCGCGAATTGCATATCGGTCCGCCGCTCAGTCCGATATTCAGCGCCGACGCGGTCACGCATACGCAGCGTTCGAGCACGAATTCCCACGCCGCGTCGAACGGTCCGAGGTAGGTGATCAATCCGGTATCGCCGCAGCGTTTGTCGTCGCCGAGACTGGAGACGACGAAAATTTCGTCGCCGAGCGCGCACGACGCGGACGACGCCACTTCGAGATACGGAAAGCCGGGACCGTCGATCTTGAGCAGGCCGAGACTGGTGGTGAAGTCGCGCGCCACGACGCGGGCGGGAAGCTGTTCGCCGCCGGCCAGCGTGACGATCACATTTTCCGCTCCCATGATCACGTAATTGACCGTGACGATGAGGCCGTCGGCGCTGACGATCGCGCCGGTGCCGCGCCGGTCGGCGCCGAGGCCGATCGCGACCGAAGGATGCTCCGGCGGGACCTGGCAATGGATGGCGACGGTCGCGCGCGCAACTTTCCGCAGCGGCAATGGATTAGCGTTCACGATTCGGCTCCGGCGACGCGCGGGCGTCCAGCATCAACATAATCATCCGGCATCCCCCGTCAAACGAAACACGGCCGGCGGGCGCGCTTGACATCGCGGGCGCGAGCGGCCTACCGAAGAAGCATCACGCCGCCAGGAGGAACAGCGGACGATGCGGCACGACCTGATCATTCGCAACGGCGCGATCGTGGACGGCACGGGCGCGCCCGCCTATCGCGGAGACGTCGCGATCGCGCACGGACGAATCGCGGAATGCGGCCGCGTCGAAGGGGGCGCGGCGCGCGAAATCGACGCGTCCGGCCTGATCGTCGCGCCCGGCTTCATCGACCCGCATACGCATTACGACGCCCAGATCTGCTGGGACCCGCTGGTCTCGTGCTCGTCATGGCATGGCGTAACCACCGTGATCATGGGCAACTGTGGCGTCGGCCTCGCGCCGTGCAAACCGGACGAACGCGAGATCGCGACCTGGAACCTGGTGCACGTCGAGGCGATTCCGCATGACGTGCTGGCGCGCGGAATCACCTGGGACTGGGAATCGTTCCCCGAATATATGGACGCCGCCGCCCGCCGCGGCCTCGGCATCAACGCCGGGTTTCTCGCGCCGCTGTCGCCCTTCCGGCATTGGGTGATGGGCGAGGCGGCAATGGAGCGATCCGCGACCGTGGCGGAAACCGAACGGATCGCCGGCCTGCTCGGCGAGGCGTTCGCGGCGGGCGCGTTCGGCTTTTCGCTCACCGTGATGCCGCAGCATCTGGGGTATCAGGCCAAGCCGCTCGCCTGCCGGATGGCGAGCGACGACGAGCTGCGCAGCTACGCGAAAGCGCTTGGGGCGAGCGGCCGCGGCGTGATCGAGATCGCGCTGACCAAACAGCCGAGCGGACTTTCCGATCGCGAGTACGCCTTGCTGGATCTGCTCTCGGGCGCGAGCGGACGGCCGGTGACCTGGCTCAACCTGCGCGATCGCGACGACGCGCCGACGGCGTGGTCGGAAACGCTCGAACGCGCGGAGCCGCTGCTGCGGCGTGGATGCGCGCCCCAGGTCGCGGTGCGGCCGCTGATCGTCGAATTCAATCTGCGCAATCCGTTCCTGTTCGCCAGCATGAATTCGATGAAGCCGGCGTTCGGCGACAAATCCGTTGCGGCGCAGACGCGGCTTTATGCGGACGCGGAATTCCGTCGCGCCTTCGCCGGCGAACTCGGACGGCGCGCGGTGTTTCACGATTTGTGGGAGCGTACGCAAATCAAGGAGACGCGCGGCTCCGCGCTGCAATCGATACAGTGGAAGACGATTGCTGAAGCGGCGCGCGAGCGCGACGTCGATCCGCTCGAGGCGTTTTTCGATATTGCAATCGAGGACGGTCTCGCGACCGATTTCATGATTCCGCTGCTCGACACCGACGAAACCCGCGTCGCGCGGAAATTCACCGATCCGCGCACGATGATCGGAATTTCCGACGGCGGCGCGCATGTCGATATGCTCTGCAACGCCGGCTATCCGACCTACCTGATCGGCAAGTATGTGCGCGAGCGGCGCGCGCTCGGGCTGGAGCGCGCGATTCAGCGTATTACGTCGGAACCGGCGGCATTCTTCGGCCTTGCAGATCGCGGCGCGATCCGGCCCGGTATGGCCGCCGACCTGGTGATTTTCGACTTCGAGACGGTCGGATGCGCGGAGCGTCCGGAAGTGCGCCACGATCTGCCCGGCGGCGGACGGCGGCTGGTGACGGAGGCGCGCGGAGTCCGATACACGCTGGTGAACGGCGAGGTGCTGTTCGCCGGCGGCGTCCATAGCGGCGCGATGCCGGGCCGGGTGCTGCGGCCCGGCCGTGCGTCCGAATCTGTCTGACCCGCCCGACGGCGGCGCACAAGGAGAAACCTGGCGATGGCGGCGCATAAAGTAATTTCGGCTGATTCCCACATGACGGAGCCGGCGGACCTGTGGGTCGAACGGCTCGACCGCAAATTCCGCGATCGCGCGCCGCGCGTGGTCAGGAACGACAAGAGCGGACCGGCCTATCTGTTCGTCGGCCCGGGCATCCATCCGCTGGCCGTGGCGGCCGCCTTCGCGGCGGGCAAGAGCGGCGCCGAGCTGCGCGAGCATATGAACCACGGCTACGAGGCGGCGCGGCCCAGCGGATGGGATCCGGTCGAGCGGCTGAAGGATCAAGACCTCGACGGGATTGCGGCCGAGGTTCTCTACTCGACGCTTGGAATTCCAATCTTCGCGATTCCCGACGTGGAGCTGCAGCTTGCCTGCCTGCGCGCCTACAACGACTGGCTGGCCGAGTTTTGCGCGCACGATCCGAAGCGGCTGGTCGGCGTCGGGCTGTATTCGCTCGCCGCGCTGCCGGATATTTCGGAAATCGAACGCTGCGCGCGGATGGGCCTCAAAGGGATTATGGTGCTCGCTTCGGAGACCAACGATACCGCTTACAGCGACGAGCGCTTCGATCCGCTCTGGCGCACCGCGGCGGCCGCCGACCTGCCGATCTCGTTGCACAAGCCGCTGGTTTCCGGGATGCCGCTGACGGCGGCGATGCCGACCACGGCGGACCTGCAGATTCACGTGATCCACGTCGTCGAACAATGCATCACGCGGCTCGCCTACGGCGGCGTGTTCGAACGATTCCCGAAACTCAAGATAGTCAGTGCGGAAAACGACGTCGGCTGGATACCCAACTGGATCCATCGGCTCGACCATGTGCATGGCAAGATCGCGAGCGCGAAGCGGCTGCCGCTATTGCCCAGCGAGTATGTGCGGCGCAACGTCTGGGCGACCTTCCAGGATGATCCGCTGGGACCGGCGACATGGAAGTTTTTCGGCGCGGAGAATTACATGTGGGCGTCGGATTTCCCGCACGCGGATTCAACCTTTCCGCATTCATTGCGGGTGATCGACGAAAACTTCGCGGGCGTTCCCGAGGACGTCACGCGGAAGATCGTTTTCGAAAACGCCAGCCGCCTGTACGGAATCGATCCGGCCTGACGCCGGCCGCCCGGCGCGCGGATTCCCGTCCCCGCGCGGACCGGTCAGTGCGGGCCGCTGACCAAAACGCCGGCGCGTTCGAGTCCGGCGATAAGCTCGGCATCATAGCCGAGATAGCGGGCGAGCACGTCGGCGTTGTGCTCGCCCAGCAGCGGCGCCTCAAGCGTGCGATTTTCGGGAAACGCCGAGAATTTCAGCGGAAACCCCGGCAATTCGAAGTCGCCCAGAATGCGATCGCGAGCCGGCGCGATCGTCCCGCGCGCGCGCATATGCGGATGGTTCACGGCTTCCTCGACCGAGAGCACCGGAGCCGCCGGCACGCGATGCTGGTTGAGGCGGGCCATGATCGCGTCGTCGTCGGCCAGCGACAGGAGCCATCCCTGGATGATCTCGTAAAGCGTTTCATTGTTGCGCACGCGGTCGGCGTTGGTGCGAAAGCGCGGATCCTGCGCGAGATCCGGGCGTTCCATCGCGGCGCATAGCTGGCGCCATTGATGTTCGACGCCGCCGATAATGATTATGTAGTGCTGATGGCCGCGGTAGATACTGCAGGGGGAACCATACGGCAGATGCTTGCCGCCGCGCGTGAGTTTAATCTCCCCGCCGCTCAGACTATACATCTGCACGGCGGTATGATGGCAGTTGAAATAGGCGTCGAGCAACGCGATATCAAGATATTGTCCCTGGCCAACGCGCTCGCGATGGAGCAGCGCCGCGACGATCGCCAGCGCGGCATGCACTCCCGTGCTGACGTCGCCGATCGCCGCCATCGGAAAGTACGGCTGTCCGCCGGGCTCGCCAATCATCGAAGTGATGCCCGAATAGGCCTGCGCGATAAAGTCATAGCCCGGCAGATGGGACAGCGGCCCATTCTGGCCGAAAGTTGAAATCGAACACATCACGACGCGCGGATTGAGCGCCTTGACCGCCGCGTAATCGAAGCCGAGCCGGCCGATTACGCCGGGCGCGAAATTTTCCACCACGACATCGATTTTGGCGACCAGCTCGCGCAGAATCGCCGTCGCCTCGGGCCGCTTGATGTCGAGGCATACGCCGAGTTTGCCGCGGTTCTGCTGAACGTAATAGCCGCTGCGGCCATGCTTGATATACGGCAATTCGCGCGAGCGATCGCCGGAGGGGGCGATTTCGACCTTGATCACCTCGGCGCCCATTTCGGCCATCATGCGGGACGCCGTGGGTCCCGCGATATATTGGGTGAAGTCGAGAACCTTGTAACCGTCGAGCACATGCGCGGGAGATGCCATTTACGCCTCTTCAAAGCCAATCCGGACGAAACGAACCGAAACGGCGGCCGGTCGCGGAAATCCCATCGGCGCGGATCAGGGCGCCGCTTCGGGTTTAGCAGGCGAAGCGCCATTGTCAAGTTTGCCAGCCGCCCCAGGACGGCGGCACGGCTTCGGCGCGCGCGATGACCGTCCCCGACGACGCGCGATGGCGGCGTCTTCCATTTCGCGCCCGGTCCCGACGATAATGCGATCAAGGAGCGGTTCGGCGGCGCGGGTTATCGAGCGGGCGAAAGTCGCGCGGTGGGCGGCGTTCGATCCGAGCCGGCGCGGACCGCGAAATGGAGGCCAAGTTAAATCATGTCCTTCCCTTATCGGCGAATTCTCGTGCCCGTCGATTTCGACGCGCAGGCGATTGCGGCGGTTGAAACGGCCGCGCAGGTCGTGCGGCAGAACGACGGCACGGCGCTGCTGATGCATGTGGTGCCGATGATGATTCCGCCCGCTGGCATGCCGGGTTATGTCGACGTCTATCGCGGCCAGGAAGAGATCGCGCGCCAGCGCCTGACGGAGTTCGCCCATCGCCATCTGACCGGCCTCAAATACGAATTGTTCGTGCATGTGGGCGAACCGGCGGCGTCGATCCTGCGCGCCGAAAAGCGCCTGGCGGCGGACCTGATCGTGATGGCGACGCACGGCCGGCGCGGTTTCTCCCGCGTCTTTCTCGGCAGCGTCGCCGAAATGGTGCTGCGCGAGGCGGTTTGCCCCGTCCTCACCGTCCATCACGGCAAGCTCGAAAGCCGCGTCGTCGAGCGCTGGATGACGCGCAATCCGGTCACCGTCACGCTCGCCGACAAACTGACTGTCGCCGCCACGCGGATGTCCGAAGGCGGATTCCGCAGCCTGCCGGTGGTCGAAGGCGACAAGCTGGTCGGCATCATCACCGATCGCGATTTGCGCGCCCACGTCGGCTATCACGACCATACCGAGGTCAAGCTGGCGATGACCGAGCCGGTGCTCACGATCGCGCCGGACACTCCCGTTCAGGAGGCCGCACGGCTGCTGCGCGAACGGAAAATCGGCGCGCTGCCGGTGGTCGAGGAGGGCCGTCTGGTCGGGATAGTCTCGACCGTCGATGTGCTGGAGGCGCTGACGGCGGAAGCCGAATAGCCGACGCGGAGACGGCGGTGATCAGGGAACCCGGTCCCGAGGCGGCGAAGTACGCCGCCGAAGAAGTATTGCGGGACGGCGGTTCCATTCACATCCGCGCGATTCGGCCCGACGATCGCCAGCGCTTGCTCGAGCATTTCCAGGGGCTCAGCGAGAGGTCGAATTACTACCGCTTTTTCGGCCTGAAGCGCACGATGAACCAGGCCGAGCTGGCGCGGTTCACGCAGCTTGATTTCGTCGACCATGTCGCGCTCGTGGCGACGCTCGGCGACGATCGCGGCGAGCGCATCATCGGCGTCGCCCGCTACATCCGATGCGCCGATCGGACGCGCGCCGAAGTCGCCTTCGCCGTGCTCGACGAGCATCAGGGACGCGGCATCGGCACGGTCCTGCTGGAACATCTGAGCCACGTCGCGCGCGCCGCCGGTATCGTGGAACTGCAGGCGGACGTGCTGGGCGACAACAATCGGATGCTCGAGGTGTTCGCCAAGAGCGGCTTCAAGGTGCGCCGATCGGCCGAAGCGGGCGTGATTCACGTCGCCTTTCCAACCGAGGAGACGGAGCAATCGCTGGAAGCGAGTGCGACGCGCGAGCGGGTGGCGCTGGCGCACAGCGTCGAATGGATCCTCAAGCCGCGCTCGGTCGCGGTGATCGGCGCTTCGCGCGACCCGGGCAAGATCGGCGGCGCGATCGTCGCCAATCTGGTTCAGTTCGGCTTCCAGGGAAAGATTTTCCCGGTCAATCGTTCGGCCGCGATAACGCAAGGACTGCGCTGCTATCCGAGCGTCGCCGCGATCGGTGAACCCTTCGATCTGGCGGTCGTGGCCGTGCCGGCCGAAGCCGTCGAAGGCGAACTGGCCGCATGCGCGCGCGCCGGAGCGCACGCCGCCGTCGTCGTTACGGCCGGGTTCGGCGAAAGTGGCGCGGACGGGGCCGCGCGCGAGGCGCGGATTTTCGAACTGGCCCGACGATCCGGGATGCGCCTGGTCGGCCCCAATTGTCTCGGCGTAATCAACACCACCGCGGCCGTCCGCCTCAACGCCACGTTTGCGCCAATCGCGCCGCCGCCGGGCAACGTCGGGATGTTTTCGCAGAGCGGCGCGCTCGGCGTCGCAATTCTTGACCACGCCAGCCAGCGCCGACTCGGACTTTCATCGTTCATCTCGGCGGGTAATCGCGCCGACGTTTCCAATAATGATTTAATCGCCTACTGGGT
>JAJXYM010000178.1 GCA_021780585.1 Deltaproteobacteria bacterium | reverse complement strand
GCCGCCCTTGCATAGCGGCGACTCGTACTGGCTGATTTGGTAGCCCTTGGGCAAATCGGGATAAAAATAGCTCTTGCGATCGAAAATCGACTCGCGGGCGATTTCGCAATGAGCCGCCAGGCCGGCGCGGATCGCCAATTCGACCGCATGCCGATTCAGCACCGGCAGCACCCCCGGCATCCCCATGCAGACCGGGCAGACGTTTTCGTTAGGACCGGCGCCGAAGCCGGCGGAACATCCGCAGAACAGCTTCGAGCGGGTCATCAGATGCGTATGCACTTCGAGGCCGATAATCGCTTCGTATGCGTCAGCGGACATGGATGAAACCTCGTTAATTCCCGCGTAACCGTTCGGATTCGCGCACGGTCTACAAAATCGCGGCGCGTCTCACGACCGCGCCGGCGCGTTCGAAGGCGTCGCCGGCGCGCAGGATCGTCTCCTCGGCGAAGGGCGCGCCGATCAACTGCATCCCGATCGGCAGTCCGTCGCGGTCGAAGCCGCAGGGTAATGACAGGCCTGGCAAGCCGGCCAGATTCACGGAAATCGTGAAGATGTCCGACAGGTACATCTGGAGCGGGTCGGACATCTTTTCGCCGATTTTGAAGGCGGTGGTGGGCGCGACCGGCGTCGCGATCAGGTCGCAGTTCTCGAAGGCGCGCTCGAAATCCCGGCGAATCAAGGTGCGGACTTTCTGGCCCTTGAGATAATAGGCGTCGTAATAGCCGGCGGAAAGCACGAACGTCCCCAGCATAATACGTCGTTTGACTTCCGCCCCGAAACCGGCCGCGCGCGTACGATTATACAGCTCGCCGGTGTTGTCCCCCGCGACCCTGAGGCCGTAGCGAATCCCGTCGTAACGGGCGAGATTGGCGCTGGCCTCGGCGGTCGCGACGATATAGTAGGCGGCGATCGCGTACTCGGTATGCGGCAGGGAGATTTCGACGAGGCGCGCGCCGAGCCGCTCGTAAATCGCAAGCGCGGCGCGAATCGCCCGCTCGACCTCCGGCTCCATCCCGGCGACGAAATATTCCTTCGGCACGCCGATCCGCATCCCGCGCACGTCGCCGGAGAGCGCCGCCGCATAGTCCGGCACAGGGCGCGACGCGCAGGTCGAATCGCGCGGGTCGTGACCGGCCAGAGCGCCGAGCAGGATCGCGGCGTCGCGCACGGTCTTGGCGAACGGACCGACCTGATCGAGCGACGAGGCGTAGGCGATCACGCCGTAGCGGCTGACTCTGCTGTAGGTCGGCTTGATTCCGGCGACGCCGCAGAAGGCGGCGGGCAGCCGGATCGAGCCGCCAGTGTCGGTGCCGAGCGCGCCGAGACATTCGTCGGCCGCGACCGCGGCGGCCGATCCGCCCGACGATCCGCCCGGCACGCGCTCCACGTTATGGGGATTGCGGGTGACGCCGAAGGCCGAATTTTCCGTCGACGAGCCCATCGCGAACTCGTCCATGTTGGCCTTGCCGATAAAGACGGCGCCGGCCGCGCGGAGCTTTTCGATCACGGTCGCGTCGAAGGGCGGGACGAAATTCTCCAGCATCCTCGAGGCGCAGGTCGTGCGCACGCCGCGGGTCGCGTAGATATCCTTGATCGCGAGCGGAATGCCGCACAGCGCCGGCGCGTCGCCGGCGGCGATACGGCGATCGGCCGCGTCCGCCTGTTCGAGCGCCTCCCGCGCGCATACGGTGACGAAGGCGTTGATTTTGGGATCGACCAGCTTGATCTGTTCGAGGCAGGCGCGGGTCAATTCGAGCGCGGAGAAATCGCGCCGGGCGAGGCCTTCGCGCGCCTCGGCGATCGTCATGCGGTTGAGTTCGGAGGTCATCGGTGATGCGGAATCCTGGGGTTGGCGGCGACCAGCGCCGATCGCGGCCGCGGCGTGACGGCGCACTGGCTGAAACGGCCGCGGGCCGCCGGTCCGCGGCCGGAGCGGGCGGCGGTCATTCGATAATTCTGGGCACCTTGAAAAAATGGCCCTCGCGCGCCGGCGCGTTCGCCAGCATCGCGTCCGGCTCCGGCCGATTGGTGACGGCGTCCTCGCGCATCGGCGCGCCCGCCTCGCCAACCTGGGCGGTGGGGGCGACGGCGCTGGTGTCGAGCCGGTTGAGTTGGTCGATATATTCGAGAATTTCGCTCAGATTCGCCTGCAGGGCGGTCTCGTCGGCGGCGGAGAGTTCGAGCCGCGCGAGGCGCGCCACATGGCGGACCTGTTCGACGGTTATTTTGCTTTCGGCCATCGGATAGAGCCGCATCGTATGGCGGCTCGGTCAAATTTAACATCCCGCGCCCGCGATGTCATGACGGCGCTGATGACGCGCGGACCAATTTCTGTTCAAATCGAAGAGCAAAGAGTGGCGGCAAATCACACGGCCGAATCTGCTGCGGGCGGGTTCAGGAGAGAATGCGCTTCGGCGACTGCCAGTTTTGGCCAAGCGCTCACAAGCGTGGCCCATTCACTTGCCAATTTTCCTCCAAAAAACTAGGAGACATGCAATCGAAGCCACACCCAAAGCCCAAATAATGCGCGACCGACAACCAGGGTTGTGTTTAGAATTGGAGAAATAAAGCTGTGGCCAGCTTAAGAGTCCCGCAGGCGGCTGAAGAGGGTCTGGTCTCATTGGCCAAGCTCTCAGAGCAGAAAATGGCTTCGCTCAAGCAAGCACTCACGCAGGCCGCCCCCGCGCTTGCTCTTCAGGATCTGATCCGGCAAATCGCATCGGCCGTTCCGCTTCCAAGCGACGATGCCGCGAAGATTGCCTTCGTGCTGGCGTCGCTCTATTCGGTCAAGGTTGAACGGGAAGCCACCCCCGAAAAAATAGGGGAGGAATTGCTGGATGCGCTGAGGCGGACCGGAAACAAAGACCTTCAGCTTCCAAAGGAGCGAGCTGATAGATTTAGGACTGATATCGAAGAACTTCTATCCCTGGACGGATCGCTTGGAGTTACCGCTCGGGCGTTAGCGCTACTGCGCGAGCACGAGCGCGTTTGGCAATCCGGTCGCGTGCTTACAGATTTGAGGCCGGTATTTGGTCCTGATCCGGGCGAAACGCCGATAGCCGCGATTATAACTCATAACTTGAGGATCGCTTATCGCGATTCTGGTCAGCTCAAAGAATTTTTTGTTGCACTCGATGCGGACAACCTTGTTCAACTTCAGCGAGCACTGGAGCGAGCCGGAAAGAAAG
>JAJXYM010000081.1 GCA_021780585.1 Deltaproteobacteria bacterium | reverse complement strand
CAGCACGCCGCCGCAAATCAGGTCCATGCAGGCGGCCTGCTGTTCGAACGGATGGCATACCATGTGGAAGAAGAACGGGTCGCGATAGCGGTCGCCGCCCAGCGTGGGCATCCGCGTGCCGAAGCTCGAATGGATTGCGACGGGGACGTTCAGTTCCTGGGCTTCGCGCCAGAACGGATCGTAGGCGGGGTCGTTGAGGCGCCGGCCGTTGAACGGATTCGGCCGAATGAAGACCGCCTTGAAGTTGAGCTCGCGCACCACGCGGCGCATCTCGGCGATCGCCGCGTCGATATCCTGCACCGGCATCGGCGCGACGCCGTAGAGCCGTTTAGGATAGGGCCGGCAAAAATCGGCCATCCAATTGTTGTAGGCGCGACAGGCGGCGACCGCCAGGCGCGGGTCGGTGAAATCGCCATAAACCAGCCATAGCGATGGATAGAGCACGGCGACATCGATACGCTCGGCGTCCATCACTTTGATACGCTCGTGCGGATCGTGGCTGCCCGGAAGAATATCGTCCCACGTTGGTTCGCGCGCGGAATCGCTTTCCAGGAAACCGCCGGGAATCACCGAGGAGGCGACCGACCGGCCGATCGGATTGCGCGGTTCGCCGTTGATATAGAAGACGTCGCGGCCGTCGCGATCGCGGCGGATGCTGATCACCTTGTCGCGCCATTGCGGCTCGACGTAATCGTTCCACAGGGAGTGCGGCTCGACGATATGGCCGTCGGCGTCGATATTGCGTCCCATCGGAGGCCTCCTTCCGGCGCGCCGGATTGGCTACGCTGAATCAACGTCGAGCGGGGCGGCGATGTCAAGACGCGGAGATGGCGCGCCGGCGGAAAATGCAACTTGACCCCGGATGGAGCGGCGCCTAGTCTTCGAGCGGCGGCGCGGGCGGCGGGAACGCGCGGCGGCGCGACGCGGCGGGCGCGCGAAAAGGCGGGGGATATCAATGGATATTCAGCAAATATACAGTCGAATAGCTGGTTGGACGATGGCGGCGGCGCTGATCGTTGGCGGCGCCGGCCTCGGCGGATGCGCCTCGGGCAATGGCGGCTACGTCTCGATGCCGCAGCCGGCGGGAGTCGCGTCCGCGCCGGGCGGCGCGGCCGAGAACAAGGTTGTCGGCGTGTACGAGGGCACGACGCTCGCCTACTGCAACACGTCGACGCCGAGTCGATGCAACGCGCAGCAGATCGTGCGGCTGACGTTTATCCAGGAGGATGCGGGCCTGACCGGGCATTACCGATGCTCCTACGGCACGATGAATTGCTACAACATGAACGAGAGCGGGAAGATCGTGAAGGCGTCAGTGAACGGGAATCAGCTCACGGCGCGCGTGCAGATGCCGGACGGAACCTCGTGCCTGTTCACCGCGCGGACCGCGGATAACAACTTCAACGGCGGCTATTCGTGTTACGGCGGCGGATCGCTGATCGAGAGCGGGAGCTGGCGCGGCCGCCGGGTGTATTAGCGTCTGGATAGTCAGTCGCGCCGGAAGAAGCGGAGACGGACAGGATGGCGAAGAAAGCGATCGGCAAGCTCGATCATATCGGAATCGCGGTCAAGAGCGTGGCGGCGGCGCGCGAATTTTTCGAGGCGCGGCTGGGGGCGACGTTTCTCTACGAGCATGAGAACCGCGAGGCGGGCTACCGGCTGGCGGAATTCGATCTGGACGGAACGACGATCGAGTTGCTGGAGCCGCTCGGCGACGATTCGTTTATCGCGGCGTTTCTGGAAAAGCGCGGCGAAGGGGTGCATCACCTGACCTTCGACGTTCCCGATTCGAAAGAGCGAATCGGCGAATTGAAGCGCGAGGGCGTGAAGATCGTGGACGAGCGCGAATTCCCTGATTCGTACGAGGCGTTCATCTCGCCGCGGTCGAGCCACGGCGTGTTGATCCAGATCGGTTCCGGCTATCCGACGCTGGCGCGCGCGGCGCAGTGGTTCAAAAAAAAGGACTGAGTATTTCGCCCGTCAGCCCATCAGGCCCTGGGTATAGCCGCCGTCGATGGTGATATTGGCGCCGTGGATAAAGGCGGCGCGCGGCGAGGCGAGAAACAACGCGAGATCGGCGACTTCCTCGGGCGTGCCGACGCGGCCGAGCGGGGTCATCCGGCTGAACGCGTCGCCCTGGGCGGGATTCGCGCCGGACAGCGCCCCGCGCATCTTGAGCAGGCGTTCGGTCAGGATCGGTCCGGGATTGATTCCGACCACACGCACACGCCGGCGCGAGCCTTCGTCGGCGAGGGCCTTGGTGAAGTGATTGAGGGCGGCGTTGGCGGCGCCGCCGATCATATAGGAACGGCGCGGATTGAGCGCGGCGGCGCCGATGATATTGACGATCACGCCCCCGCCGCCGCGTTCCATCGGGAGCATCGCCGCGCGCGCCATCCGGACGTAGCCGAAGAATTTGAGCCGCCAGTCGTCGAGCCACGCCTGATCGTCAAGTTCGAGAAATTCGCCGGTGCGGGCGCTGCCGGCGTTATTGACGAGAATATCGACGCGGCCGAAGGCGTCGACGCAGCGCGTGGCGACGCGACGAATCGCCTCGGGTTCCATCAGGTCGGCGGGGAGCGTTTCGAGGCGTCCGGGGGACGCGGACGCGGACGCGGCGAGGTCGGCGAGCGCGTCGGCGCCGCGGGCGCAGGCGAGCACGTTGGCGCCCTCCGCGAGCATCGCGAGCGCGATCGCGCGGCCGATGCCCTTGCTGCCGCCGGTTACGATTACGGATTTACCGTTGAGTTCGAGATTCATGGCGTCCTTGCGCAATCGCGATACGCGGCGATGAAAGTTCGCGCCAATGCGACCGAAGCCGCGCGCGGCGCGGCGTCCGGCTCAGCAGATCGGCACTTCCTCGGTCACGCAGACCAGCACCTTGTCGAAGTCGAGGAGTTTTTTTTCGTCGGGGCGGACGGTTTCGAGATAGCGCGGTTCGGCAAACGCCTTGGCCATCTCGGCGGCGCTGTCGAACCATAGTTCGGCGACGCCGTCGTAGTCGGCGGCCGCGCCGACCGGGCCGGCTCCGCTGGCGATATGGCATTGCACGTATTTGCGCAAATAGCGCCTGAATTCGGGCACGCTTTGCACCAGCGGCGCGTGATGATCGCGCCAGTAACGGCTGAATTCCTCGCGCGTCAGGGCGGGATTGCGTTTGAGAAAGGCGATCATTTTGACCATTGCGGC
>JAJXYM010000129.1 GCA_021780585.1 Deltaproteobacteria bacterium | reverse complement strand
CGGAGACCAACACCTGCGCCGAAATGGAGCGTCTGGCGGCGGTGCTGGCGAGGGTTGGCTGATGGCGGTGGTGAAGAAGATCGAAGCGGATAATCTCGCGCTGAAGAGCGATTCGGCGCGGCCCGATGGCGACCCGATCGCGCTGATTTTCGACGAATCCGCGCCCGGGCGGCGCGGGGTGGACTTTCCGGGCGGCGCGGCGAGCGAGGCGCGCGCACTGGAGCTGCTGGGCGGCGAATTATGCCGCGCCGATATCGACGGCTTTCCGGAGGTCAGCGAGCCGCAGGCGCTGCGCCATTTTCTCAGGCTTTCGCAGCTCAATTTCGGCCAGGCGCTGCAGTTCTATCCGCTGGGATCGTGCACCATGAAGTACAATCCGCCGCTCAACGACGAGCTGGCGGCGCTGCCCGGCTTCACCGCGCTGCATCCCGCGACGCCCGCCGATCTTGCTCAGGGCGCGCTCGAACTGATGGCGCGGCTGGAGGCGGCGCTGGCGGCGATCACCGGGATGGACGCGGTGTCGCTGGCGCCCGCCGCCGGGGCGCAGGGCGAGCTGGCGGGCCTGCTGATGGTGCGGGCGTGGGAACGCAAGCGCGGCGACGTCCGGCGCAAAGTGATCATCCCGGACACGGCGCACGGGACGAATCCGGCCAGTTGCACGCTGGCGGGCTACGAAGTCGCGGTCGCCAAATCGCATCGGCGCGGCTACCTCGAGGCGCGCGAGATTCGCCGCCTGCTCGACGACCAGACGGCGGCGCTGATGGTGACGAACCCCAACACGATGGGGATTTTCGAGCCGGAGATCGAGGAGATTGCGGCCGCTCTGCACGAACGCGGCGCGTTGCTCTATCTCGACGGCGCGAATATGAACGCGCTGATGGGGGTGGCGAAGCCGGGCGACATGGGCGCGGATATCGTCCATCTCAACTTGCACAAGACCTTTTCGACGCCGCACGGCGGGGGCGGACCGGGGGCGGGTCCGGTCGCCGTGAAGGCCCATCTGGAGCCGTTCCTGCCGATTCCGCGAATCGCGCGGCGGGCCGACGGCGGATATGAATTCGCCGCGGAGCGGCCGGATTCGATCGGGCGATTGCGTTCCTATCACGGGAACTTCGGGATGCTGGCGCGGGCCTACGCGTACATCCTAGCGATGGGCGCGGACGGGCTGGCGGACGCCAGCCGAATCGCGATTCTGAACGCCGCGTATGTGCGCAAGCGGCTCGAATCGCGCTACCCGAGCGCCTCGGCCGAGCCGGCGATGCATGAATGCGTGCTGACCCACAAGCTCGAGGCGCGGGCGCACGTAAGCACGCTCGATCTCGCCAAGCGGCTGCTCGATTACGGCTTCCATCCGCCGACGATCTATTTTCCGCTGGTGGTGCCGGGCGCGCTGATGATCGAACCGACCGAGACCGAAAGCCGCGAGACGCTGGATCGCTTCGTCGCCGCGATGGAGCAAATTTACGACGAGGCGCTGGCGGCGCCGGAGCGGGTCAAGACCGCTCCCCATACGCTGCGTCTGGGACGGGTGGACGAGGTGACCGCCGCGCGCCATCCGATATTGCGCTGGCGGCGCGACGACGCCGAACGCGAATGAGCGGGGCGCGCGTTAGTCGAGGTTGAAGGCGAGGCGCAGCGCGCGCGCGTAATCGGCGGCGGTGTCGATATCGAAAAAGCTCAGCAGTCGCGGATCGAGCGGACGCAATTCATCCTCGCGGACGCGGCGAACGTCGATCCGCTCGGCGATCGCGGCGAGGCGGGTTTCGCCTTCGGCGTCCATCGCGGCGATTGCGGCGGCGCATCGCTGGCGGCGGTAGGCGGCATGGAGCGGTTGGGGAAAGCCGCTGATTTCGGGAATCGCGGCGTCATGTGCGCCGACGAAAGCGCATAGCGCGGCGGCGACGCGGGCGTTGAGCAGCGGCAGATCGCAGGAGCAGACAAAAACGATATCGGCGCGCGCGGCGGTAAGTCCGCGCGCCAACGCCGCGACCGGACCCCGCCACAGGGCTTCGTCGCGCGTCACGATCAGGTCGGGGCGATCGCGCACGATACGTTCGATCGAAAACGGCTCGTTGGCTTCAGGAGCCGCCACCAGCACCAGCTCGGCGAAGGCCGGACCGAGTTGGTCGAGGATGCGCGCGAGCACGGTCTTGGCGCCGAAGGGCAGGGCGGCCTTCGGCAGTCCCATCCGGGAACTGCGCCCGCCGGCCAGAATCACCGCGCCGAGGGCGTTCATGATTGGCGACGACCGCGTCGAAACTGAAAGCGTGTGAGCGGCCGTGACGAGGCCATCGGAGTTCACCGGGCGAGGCAATGGGCGATCCGCTCGCCACGGGTCAAAGGTATCGCGTCGCGACGATCGAGCAAACCTGCGCGGCGGGCGCAGGGCGCCGCCGCCGTCGGCATACGCGGCGCGTCGGGACGGCGCGCGCGGACTATGGCGCAGAATTTCATGGACTGGCGGGATTGTAGCCGCGGTTAGTCATACGCGCCAGCGAAATTGAACCGCGCGCCCGATCGGTCGGCGGTTTTGCGGCGCGCGGGAGGGCTGGATATCCTGAGCGGCGATCGTGGCGATCAAGCACACACCGCTCATCGCGCAGTATCTGAACGTCAAGCGCCAGGCTCCGGACGCGATCCTGTTTTTCCGCCTCGGCGATTTCTACGAGATGTTCTTCGAGGACGCGGAGATTGGCGCGCGCGTGCTCGAGATCCAATTGACCTCGCGATCGAAGGACGGCGTGCCGCTATGCGGCGTGCCCTACCATGCGGCGGAGCCATATGTCGCGAAGCTGATCAAGGCCGGCTACAAGGTCGCGATTTGCGAGCAGGCGGCGCCGGAGACGACGGTCGGTTCCAGCGCCAAGGGGGGCGCGTTTCAGCTCGTCGCGCCGGCCGGCGGACGCGGCGCCGGGCGCGGCCTGATGCCGCGGCAGGTGGTGCGGGTGATCACGCCGGGCACGGTCGGCGAGGAGCTGGTGCTGGTCGCGGGCGAGAAGAATTTCCTGCTGGCGGCGGCGCCCGACGGGGGCGGTTACGCGCTGGCGGCGATCGACGTTTCGACCGGGGAATTTATCGCGACGCGGGTGGGGACAGGCGCGGCGGCGCGCGAGGAGATCGCGCGGATCGCGCCGCGCGAGATAATCGCGCCGCGCGGCGCCGGGGGCGCGGCGGCGATCGCGCGCGAACTGG
>JAJXYM010000285.1 GCA_021780585.1 Deltaproteobacteria bacterium | reverse complement strand
ATCGTTTCAAGGCCGTCGATCGTCAGCCGGGTCACTTCGTCGTCGTCGAGCTCGTGCACGCCATCGCCCGGATTGGTGGTGATTTCGGCGGCGATCGCCTCATGGCCGGTGGGGGCGCCCGCGGCGGTAAAGTTCAGCGGAAACGAAAGCCGATGAAAGATGAAGCGCGGGTCGGGCACGTAGAGCGCGGTGAACGGATGCGGCTGCGGGGTCGCGACGCCCAGCATCACGACGATCAGCGAATTGAAGCGGAGATCGTCCACCGCCGCGCGCACCGCGTGCGGAACGTCGGGCAGGCCGGCGACCAGATCCTGGATCGGAATCGTCGAGACCAGCCGATCGTAGGCGCGCACCCGATCGCCGTCGCTCACCCGCCAGAGCCCGTCCTCGCGCCATACCCGGGCCACGCGGAAGCCCGTCACGATCGCGCCGCATGCGGCGGCGAACGCGCGCGGCAGCGCCTCGATTCCGCCGTGGATCGGATAGCCGAAGTTCAACTGATGCGTGTAGCCCTCGGTTTCGACCCCGACCGCGCTTTTGATCACGTCCTCGGCGGGGGGACGCGGCACGCGCCCGTCGACCCAGTCGATCGCCATCCGCTCGGCCGGCACGTTCCAGATTTTCTCGTTGTATGGGATCATGTATTTCTCGGCGATGCCCTTGCCGAATACATGATAGATCCATTCCTTGAAATTCACCGGCCGTGGATAGTCATTGTTGAGATAGTAATAGAGGCATTCGAAGCGATCTTGCGGAGCCAGATCGTATAGTCCGTTCTCGAATGGATATTTGACGAAACGGCCGTCGTACCAGATGCGGTTGTTGCGCCGGCGCGTGGCGAGGTTCGCCCCGAGCCGCCGATGCAGCTCCGCGAGGATTTCCTGGTTGCGCGAAAACAGGATATGCGGACCGCCGAGGTCGAAGGTGTAGCCGTTTTCGACCAGGCTACGGCAATGGCCGCCGATCGCGTCGCCGGCCTCGAGCACCTCGCATCGATGGGCCCGGCAGGCGCTGGCCGTCGCCAGTCCCGCCAGTCCGCCGCCAAGAATTCCGATCTTCACTTGCCTCCGCCGCGGTCCGCTCCGCCGCCGGATTGGGGACGCTGTTCGCTAACGGTCGCGCGGCGCGCTCCAGTCGCGGAAGTCGTTGATGAATTGTTCGACCGCCTCGGCGGTCTTCGGATGGCTGACCATCTGGGGGAAGAATTTCGGCGGCACGGTGACGATATCCGCCCCGGCCATCAGCGCCTCGTTGATATCATGGATATGGCGGATGCTGCCGACGATGATTTGCGTCGCCACCGCGCCCTCGCGGAACGCCCGCCGCACGCTTTCGACCACGGCGCGCGCGTCGTAGCCGATATCGCGGATCCGCCCGTAGAACAGGCTTACGTAATCGGCGCCCGCGAGCGCCCCCATCACCGCCTGGTTGAACGACATGCAGCAGGTGCAGTTGACCCTGAGGCCGCGCTGTTTGAGCTCCCGGATCACCCGCAATTCGTCCCATCCGATCGGAACCTTGATATTGAGTCCCGGATAGTCGCCGAACGCTTCCGCCAGTTCACGCGCCTGACGCAGCATCTCGCGCGGCTCGGTCGTGAACACTTCGACGCTCAGCGGAATCTCCATTCCGTAACGTCCCAGCAGCTTGATAATCGCGCGGATATGCTCGCGGAAATCGGTGCGCTCTTCCTTGGACAGGATCGAAGGATTGGTGGTGACGCCGGCGGCGAAGCCGCGTTTCAGGGCCTCCTCGATTTCGGCCAGATTGGCGGAATCCACGAAAATCTTCATGCGACTTCCCCTCCGCGCGGCGCGGGCGCGTCAACGGATCGATTCCCACTTCATCCGGTTCGCCGCGAGCGCCGGATGCGAGACGATCAGATGCCATATCACCGCCTGGAACGCCTCGGTATGCGGCGTCACCGTATGCGGACTCAGGGTCGGCACGATTACGCAGGCGTCGGCCGCTTGCGCGGTATAGCCGCCGTCGCGCCCGACGATTCCGTAGACCCGCGCGCCGGCCGCGCGGGCATGGCGGATCGCCGCGACCAGGTTCGCGCTCACTCCGCGCTCCGCGTCGCCGCCGCCCACCGAGAGCACGAAGACCGCGTCGCGCGGGCCGATCCGGCTCGCTTCGAGCCAGCGCGCGTAAGCCGATTCCCAACCGTCGTCGTTGATGCGCGCGGTTAGTTCGGCGACGTTGTCGGTCGGCGCGTAACTTTCGACGTTCGCGATTTTGCGGAAGTCGTTGACCGCGTGCGAGGCGTTCGCCGCGCTGCCGCCGACGCCGAGGAAAAAGAGCCGTCCGTTCCCGGCGCGCAGACTGACCAGCCCCGCGACCATCTTCGCGATCGCTTCCTGATCGAGCCGGGCGCAAATCGCCGCCGCCTCGTCCAGGTAGCCGCTGATATGAGCGCGCAGATCGTCGCTCATCGGCCGCCGTCCATAATTGAAACGATCAGCGCGGCCGCGTCGGCCAGCGTCGGCCGGCGATAGTCCGCCGCGGCCCCGCAATTATAGTCGCGCTCGAGCATGATCGTCGCGCATCCCGCCGCCCGTCCCGCCGCCATGTCCTTCCACGAATCGCCAATCATGAAAGAGTCCCCCAGCACAACTCCATATTCCCGCGCCAGCTCGACCAGCATCCCCGGCCGCGGCTTGCGGCATCCGCAGTCGTCCCGATCGTCATGCGGGCAGACGCGCACGGCGTCGATCGGCAGCGCCCGCATGATCGCGCCGGTCATCGCCGCGACGGTCTCGGGGGCCAGCTTGCCGCGCGCCAAATCGGGCTGATTACTGACGACGAACAGCCGCAATCCCGCCGCCTTGAGCCGTTCGACGGCGGCCGCGACGCCTGGCTCGAAGGCGAATTCGCTCATCGCGCGCGGACTCTCCGGCCGCCCAAGCCGCATCACGACCCGATTGATCACGCCGTCGCGATCGAGAAAGACGGCGCGCGCAATTGCCGCCGCTCGGCCGTCGCTATCCGCATCGCCGTCCACGATTCATCCATCCGCCGCCGATTCGTCGCTTCCCGTCCCCTAGTTTTAGTGAATTGTCGGTGATGAACAAGCGGCCTGCGGCGCAATCAGCCGTCAAAATTGATGCGATTTCGTCGCCAGACGCGAATTGGCGGCTGTTCGCGATTATCGCCGGCGCGGCGCCGGCGGACTGCGTCGATCCCGCACGGTTGGCGTGGCCCGCGGAATCTTCTAAAGAGAAGCGGACACGATCGCGCTGCGGCGCGTGACGCCACAGGGAGCCAGTTATATGAACCAATGGAAAATCGGCGACGTTAAAATCAGCCGGGTAATCGAATCCGAGGTGTCCTGGGACGGCACGATGATCCTGCCCGATGGAACCCCGGAAAATCTGATGAAGGATCGCGACTGGCTCTATCCGACCTTCATCGACGAAACCGGCAAAATCCGTCTCAGCATCCACGCCCTGGTGGTCGAGAGCCGCGGCCAGCGCGTCATCGTCGATACCTGCGTCGGCAACGACAAGGTGCGTTCGATGGAGGGTTTCAACCAGCTCCATCTGCCGTTTCTCGACAGCCTGAAGAAAATCGGCTGTGAGCGCGACTCGATCGATCACGTCGTCTGCACCCATCTGCACCTCGATCACGTTGGCTGGAACACGATGCTCAAGGACGGCAAGTGGACGCCGACCTTCCCCAAGGCGAAATATCTGGTCGGCGGCACGGAATGGGATTTCTTTTCGCGCGCCGAGGATCCCTTCCTGAAAGACCCGGTGGAGGATTCGGTGCGTCCCGTGATGGCCGAAGGGATGCTGACGTTCGTCGACGACAAGCACAAGATTACCGACGAAGTCTGGCTCGAATCGACTCCCGGCCATACGCCCGGCCATTTCTCCGTGCGCATCTCGTCGGCGGGTCAGGACGCGGTGATCACCGGCGATCTGATGCACCATCCGATCCAGTGCCGCTTCCCGGAATGGGATGATAATTTCGACGTTGACGGAAAGCTGGCGAAACAGACGCGGCGCGCCTTCTGCGAGCGTTATGCGGACAGCAACGTGCTGGTCTTCGGCACCCATTTCGCGGCGCCGTCGGCCGGCAAAATCGTGCGCTATGGCGATTCGTTCCGCTTCATCCTGCCCTGATTGGCTCGATTCCGCGGCGCGCGCGGAGCGTCCGGCGACCGGCCGACCGCCCCGCGCGTAACCAGCATGAACGGCCGGAACGCTGACGCGCTCCGGCCGTTTATTTTCAGCCCGACTCGATCGCGCGCGCTCAATCGAAGGCGCTGGCGCCAGTGATATCGCGGCCCAGAATCAGCGTATGGACATCATACGTGCCCTCGTAGGTGTTGACCGTCTCGAGGTTCAGCATGTGCCGAATCACCGGGTACTCGTTGACGATTCCGTTGGCCCCGAGCATATCGCGCGCGGTCCGCGCGATCTCCAGCGCCATCTGCACGTTATTGCGTTTGGCGAACGACACCTGCTCCGGCCGCATCGTGCCCGCGTCCTTCATCTGGCCGAGCCGCAGGCAGACCATCTGCGCCTTGGTGATTTCGGTCAGCATGTTGACCAGCTTGTTCTGCACGAGCTGATAGCCCGCCAGCGGACGCGAGAACTGCTTGCGCGACTTGGTGTATTCGAGCGCGCATTGATAGCAGGTGCGCGCCGCGCCGACCGCGCCCCAGGCGATTCCGTAGCGCGCCTGGGTCAGACACGCGAGCGGCGCCTTCAGTCCGCGCGCGCCGGGCAACTGGGCGCTCGCGTCAAGCCGCACGTCGTCGAACGTCAACTCCGAGGTGATCGACGCGCGCATCGAGAATTTCCCGTGGATATCGCGCGTGGCAAAACCGTTCGCGCCCTTCTCAACGATAAAGCCGGTGATCCCCTGGTCGATTTTCGCCCATACGATCGCGAGGTCGGCGATCGAGCCGTTGGTGATCCAGCGCTTGGTGCCGTTCAGCACCCAACCCTGGCCGTCCTTGCGCGCCCGGGTCTCCATCCCGCCGGGGTCTGAGCCATGGTCGGGCTCGGTCAGGCCGAAGCATCCGATCAGCTTGCCCTGCGCCATCCCGGGCAGGTAACGATTTTTCTGCTCTTCGGAACCCCAGGCGTAAATCGCGTACATCGCGAGCGCGCTCTGCACCGAGGCGAACGAGCGCAGGCCCGAGTCGGCCGCCTCCAGCTCCTGCATGATCAGACCGTAAGCGACGTTGTTCATCCCGGCGCATCCGTAGCCCTTCAGATTAGCGCCGAAGACGCCCAATTCGGCCAGGCGCGGGATTAGATCGCGCGGGAAGGTGGCGTCCGCGAAATGTTTTTCGACGTTCGGGACGACTTCGCGCTGGACGAACTGGCGCACCGCCGCGCGCGTCATCCGGTCCTCGGGGCTGAGCAGCTCGTCGAGCTGAAAGAAGTCGAGATCGGCAATGAAATCGGCCATTTTGCTGGTCCTTATTGATTAACAAACATAATTTTAATTATGCCGTACGCGCGCCGCGAAGGGCCTCGCCGCGTCCGTCGGGCGAACTGGATCCGGAGCGCGAAGCCATTGCTTCGGACTGCTTTCCGGCCCGCCGCCAACCCCCATTGCGTAAGGGTGATACATCAAATATCCTTATACGAGACCGTAGTAATATGCACATCGAGACGCTAAAGGTCTTCTGCGACATCATCGAAAGTGGCAGCGTTTCTTATGCCGCTTCGCAAAACTTCGTGACCCAGTCGGCGGTCAGCCAGCAGGTGCGAAGTCTCGAAGACAAATACGAATGTCGATTGTTAGAGCGCGCCCGCGCTGGTGTCAAACCAACTCCGGCCGGCCAGATTCTCTATAATTCGAGCAAGGAGATCGTGCGCCGTTTCGTCGAGCTGGAGAACCGGCTGCGCGAAATCGGCTCGGTGGTGGCCGGGGCCATTCGGGTTGGCACGGTTTACAGCGTGGGGCTGCACGAGTTGCCGCCCTATCTGAGCGAATTTCTGCGCGCCTATCCGCAGGTCAACGTCCATCTCGAATATCTCCGCTCGAACAAAATCTATGAGGATTTGATCGAAGGCAAAATCGATCTCGGCGTGGTCGCCTATCCGAACAAGCGCAGCCAGATCGTGACGATCGCCTTCCGGCATGACGAGCTGGTGCTGGTGGCCCCGCCCAGCGATCCGCTGGCGCAATTCAATCGCGTCAACGTCCGGCAGTTGGCCGGACAGCACTTTGTCGGCTACGAGCGCGACATTGCAACCCGCAAGGCCTCTGACCGCATCTTGCGCGACCACGGCGTCAAGCCCATCTATACGATGGAGTTCGACAATATCGAGACGATCAAGCGCGCGGTCGAAATCGGTCAGGGCATCGCGATCGTGCCGCGCTCGACGGTCGAGCTTGAAATCGCGCGCGGCTCGCTCAAGATGCTGGAGTTTACCGAGGGGCCGTTCACCCGGCCGCTCGCGATCATCTACAAGCGCGGACGCGAGCTATCGCCCGCCGTGAGCCGATTTATTGAGGTGCTGACGGCGGCCAAACCGTCGGGCACGCCCACCGAGAACCATCAGGTGCGCAATCACGACCGCCATGAGCGGACCGACCGCGCCGAAAAGCCCGAACGCGCCGAGAAAATCGAAAAATCCGCATGAGCCGCCCGTAGCTCCGTCAGGGCGAAACTGACGGAGCCGCCGGCCGCCTCATGCCGGCTCGCGTAACTCCCCGGTCGCTCAATCCCGCCCGCTCTGGTCCGCGACGGTTCGATCCGCCGCCGGGCGCATCAGCTCAGCGCCGCGCGCAGACGGTCGCGATCGAATCCGGCGACCATCGTGCGCCCGACGATCGTCAACGGTCGCTTGAGCAGGTTCGGCTGCCCGGCGATCAATTCAAGCGCCCGCTCCCGCGTAAGCGTCTCGCCCTTCAGACCCATCGCCTTGAACGCCTCGCTCTTCGGATTGATGAACTCGCGCGGATCGGCGTCCTTAAAGATCTGTTTGAGCTCGGCGAGCGTGAACGGCTCTTTCGCATAGTTGCGCTCGTCGAGCTCCGCGCCCAGCTCCTCGCGCAGGAAGGCGCGCGCGTTGCGGCAGGTGCTACAGGTTGATTTCCAGAGAAAACGCGCCTTGGCCATTGCCTTTCGATTCTACTCGATATTGGTGTCGGGCAGGCCCCCGGCCGTCCCTTTGGGCGCCCGATTTGGCGCGCCCGCGCCGACCGGACCGGCGCCGCTGTCGATCGGGCGCGGTCCGGTCGGATTCGCGATCATCGGAGGCGCCGCACCGCCCGGATTCGAGCTGGCCGTGACCGTCGCGTCATTCGCGGGCGTCGCCGTTGAAGAATCCACCGGCGGCGGCGCGGTCGTCGTCGGTCCGCTGAAATGCACCGGCGACTTGCCCGCGACCATGTTCGGCGTCAACACATAGTCGCCGCCGAGCGAGCTGCGCCAGATTGTATTCGCGACCTGCGAATTACCGCCCGTCAGCGCCCATCCCGCGCCGCCCGCGATTCCGCCCAGGATGCCGTAAACCAGCTTTGCCGGCATATAGACGGCGTTGCCGAGCACGGTACCCGCGCCCACGCCGACGCCTTTCCAGTTCACGCCTGATTGATCGGGTGGTTGTGGCACCTGCGGCTGAGGCGCCGTGCCGACCATCGGCTGTGGCGCCGCCGCGCCGTAATTGCCCGCCGCGTCCTGAGCCATAGCCGTTGCGCTGATCGCGCTGGCGAAGGCGCCGGCGAACAGCGTCGTCGCCGTGAACTTATGCCATTTCATGTCGTCATCCTCCTCCCCCCACCATTGGCGGACCGACCCCGGTCCGCGCACCTCAAACAATCTATATCATTTTGCCTACTCGGTCTTGACCACCACCTCGGCCGGCAGCAGTCCCATCAGATGGGCGAAGGCGCGTTCGAGATAGTCGCGATCCTTCGATTCGAGCGTCAGCTTGACCCGATACGAATCGGCGCCAATTTTCGGGTAGGAGCCGAGCAGGAGTTCCGGATATTGGCGCAGGCAGGCGTTGAGATGCTCGGCGAGCACGCCCTCGCTCGCGTTGCTGTAGATGGTCTTAAGAAAATATGGATCGGTTGCAAAGCGCGGCGCGAGCGCCTTCAGCTTGGCTTCGAAGATTTGGGGGATTCCAGGCAGGATATAGACGTTTTCAAGCTGGATCGTCGGGAAGCGGAGATCGCCCGCCGCGATCAGCACGGCGCCTTCGGGCGCCTCGGCCATCTTGAGGCCCGCCGCGTTCAGCCCGCCGGTGAAGTACTGGGCCACGATCCGCTTGAGTTCGGGATCGATTATCACCTTGCGGCCGAAGGCCGCCGCGATCGCCTCAATCGTGATGTCGTCATGCGTGGGGCCGACCCCGCCCGAGGTGATCACGAAATCGAACGACCGCGCGCAATGGCGCACTTCGTCGATAATCGCCTGACGATCGTCGGCAACGACAACGATTCGGCCCAGCGTCACCCCCAGCCGCCGCAGTTCGCGCGCGGCGAACCAGGCGTTGCTGTCTTGCACCTTGCCCGACAGGATCTCATTGCCGATCACCACGATCGCGCAGTTTCGCTCGTTCATCAGCCGCCCGCCCCAACGGCGCCATTATCTCCCACGGGCGCCGGACGCGGCAAGCCGCCCCTCCGCGTCGGCGTTCATCGCGTTTCCGGGGTTGAAGGCGTTCGGCCAGCCGTCGCTTCCGCCATCGCGGGAATCCGCCAGAGACAATTCAGCCATCGGCAAGGATTCGAACGCTTTTGCGGTAACCCTATCTTTCGCAAGAATGGCTCGAAGAGGGCCGCTGCGGTTTAGGCGTCCCCATACTCCGCGCAATTTTCGGGAGATGGGAACGTCAGAGAGCCTCGCTCCCGCTCGCCCTCCGAGGGCGCGGCAGTTCGGCTTCAGACTCCCTGCGCAGTCGTTGCCCGGCGTCCTTCGCCATGCAGTAGCCCATCGAAGCGGTCCAGATGAAGTAGGTCCCAAACAGGCACCAGAATGAAATAATGCCGTTCCACGCCAACGGACCGGTCTTGAAGAACGGCATCGCGGTGAGCGGAATAAAGCTGATGCCCGCGAAGATCGCCCAACCTGACACCCAGCGCGGGAACACCGGATGCGCGCTGTTATCCGCCAGTCCGACCAGGCCCGCAGCGATCGCCTGCACCGACGTGACGGCATAGGTGACGTTGAACAGGATGAAGCCAAGGTCGTTGAGCATTCGGGTCGCGTTCGGATCGAGATCCGGGCGGAACGCCGCGACGGCCCAAATCGCCGGACAGAACATCAGCACCCACGCGGTCAGGACGCCGCCCATAAGCTGAATGATCGTGAGAACCGGGCTTGCGCCTTCGATCCGCCACATCACGACCGAGAGTTGCGCCGTCCACGGAATCCATAGCACCGCGACCAGGGCGGTCATGCTGTTCCCGAAGAGGATCGCGTGGTGATGGAGCGCGAAGTAGGTCGCGAGTTCCGGCCCGCTTAGATTGGGCGAAACCGGAGGCAGGTTATGGCCAAAGCCGCCCCAGAAAATGGTGAAGAGGATTTCAAAGGCGAAGCCGCTCGCCGCGGCCAGCATCTGGTACTTCAGGTTCTGTTTGGCAGTCATTCCATTAACGCTCCCCGTGGTTATGGAACTCAGCACGCCCAGCAACTTGTCGCTTTGTTCGGATGGGTGTTGGCTAATCCGTCCCCTTTCGCTTGCCACGAAGCTAAATAGTCCAATCCGGGGGAAAAGCAAGCTTCCGCGCCAGTCGTCAGGCCTGACGGGCGTTTGTGCCGGCCCGCGCCGATCGCGTAGAGTCCGGGCGCGCTGGTCCGCGAATCGGACCGGGATGGAACCCTCGATGGGACGGCGGCGAATCGGCACAGTCAGGGCGATCTGGCGCTATCCGGTCAAGTCGATGCGCGGCGAGGCGCTGGCGCGCGCCTATGTCGGCGATCGCGGAATCGCCGGCGACCGCGAATGGGCGCTGGCCGAAACCGCATACGGCGGCGTGGTCAGCGCGCGGGCGTTTCCGCGGATGCTTGAGGCGCGCGCTTTTTGGACGGGCGATCCGGCGCGCGACGCGGCGGCGCGGGTCAGAATCGAGCTGCCCGGCGGCGCGACCTGTGACGCCGGAGCGCCGGCGGCGGCCGTGGCGCTCGGGCGGATGCTCAAGCGTGATCTGCGCTTCGAGCGAATCCGCGCGGCTCCGCTCAGCGCCGCCGAAATGGACGCGATAATGCGCGGCGAAGCGACGCCGCCGCGGCGCGACTTCTTCGACGAGGACGTGATCCATCTGGTGGCCAGCGGCACGCTCGAGCATCTGCGGCGACTCCGTCCCGACGCGGACTTTGACCCGTGCCGCTTCCGCCCGAACGTGCTCGTCGATACGCCGGGCGAGGAGCGCGGCTTCGTCGAGGACCAATGGCTCGATGGGAGGCTCGAAATTGGCGCGGAAGTGCGGATCGCGGGTGCGCGGCCGGCCTTGCGATGCGTCGTGACGACCTGGCCGCAGGACCAACTGCCGCATCAGCCGGCGGTCCTGCGCGCGGCCTGGGAGCATCATGAGGCCTACGTCGGCGTCTTCGCGGCGGTCGCGGCGGGCGGATGGATAACGGTCGGCGACGAGATAACGCTGACAGGATGAGCGGCCGAGTCCGGCGGCGCCGGATCGCGCGGCCGAACGAATTGGCGGGAGTGGCGGAATCATGGCGAAACGGCAGGTCGGTGTGGTCAGCGAATTGTACCGGTATCCGGTCAAATCGATGCTCGGTGAACGGTGCGAGGCGCTGGCGGTCGGCGCGCGCGGCGTGGCCGGCGATCGCGCCTGGGCGCTGCGCGAAGCGGCGACCGGCTTTATCGTAAGCGCCAAGAAATTCGCCAAAATGCTCGATTTGAGCGCACGCTACGCGACCGAGCCGGGGCCGGAGACGGGCGACGCGCCGATCACGATCGTGCTGCCCGATGGCCGCGCGATCGATCCCGCCGCCGCCGACGCGGCCGCCGCGCTGTCGGCAATTCTGGGCCGCGAAATCACGCTGGAACGCGCCCGCCCGAAACAGCATACGCGCGCCGGAATCGACCCCGACACGATCTTTGGCGACGTTCCGATCGAGCAGGTGATGCCCGATTTGACGCGGGCGACGATGCCGCCCAGCTTCGCGCTGGTCAGCGGCTCGTTTTTCGATTCCGCCGAAATCCATCTGCTGGCCTCCGGCACGCTGGCCCATCTCGCCACCATGATCGGTCCCGACGTGCGGCTCGACGCGCGCCGTTTCCGCCCGAACATCTTCATTGATTCGGAGGGCCAGGCCGACGGCTTCGTCGAGGACGGATGGCTCGGCGGGACGATCGAAATCGGCGCGAACCTGCGGATCGTCTCGGCGCAGCCGGCGCTGCGCTGCGTAATGACGACGCATCGGCAGAGCGACCTGCCGCGCGATTTGCGGATTTTGCGCACGATCGCCCAGAGCCATCGGGCGACGCTCGGCCTGTTCGCCTCGATCGGCGCGCCGGGGACGGTTCGGGTCGGCGATCCGGTCTGGGTGAGCGACTAGGCGGAGTCTCGCAAGCGGGCGGCGCAGCCGGCGGAAACTGGCGGGCCGGCGCCGCGAGCCGTCGTTTTTCGACAACCGTTGTCGGTGGATTGCCGGGTCAAGCCCGGCAATGACGGACAAGGCGGCGCCACGTTTTTCGACAACCGTTGTCGGCCGCGCGGGTAGTCTCGGAGGCGATGGGACCGTGCGTTGCAACCAATTCCGTCCAATCCCGGCCTGATTCCGCCTCTTCGCGAATCCACTGCGCCGGGAGCGGCGATCCGCGCGGGCCGCGCCGCTGTGGATTGAGCGCGCCGCCGGCGCTTGCTCCGTCGCCGTTGCGCAGCCCACGATCAGGCGCGGTTAAAGCTGTTCGCCGATGACTTCCGCCAGACCAATCCCAATCTTCCGATCCGCCAGCGCCGCCGCGCGGCTGCGCGCCGCTGAGGATTTTCTCGCCGCCGACGCGCCCGCCGCGCCGGCCCTGATCGTCGCCGCCAACGGGATGGCCGCCGCCGATCTGGCGCGCGCGGTCGAGGCGCGCCACGGGGCCCGCTTCGGACTGCACCGGATGAGCTTCGACCATCTGGCGGCGACGCTCGCGGCCGGGCGGATGGCCGCGGCGAGAGTGGCGCCCGCCGCGGGTCTGGCGCTCGAGGCGGTCGCGGCGCGAACGGTTTTCGCTCTGCGCGAGTGCGCGGCGGTCGGCCATTTCGCGCCCGTGATCGACCGGCCCGGATTTCCCGGCGCGCTCGCGCGCACGCTCGCGGAGTTGCGGCTGGCCGGAATCGAATCGTCTCAAATCGCCCCGGCCGATCCGGCGGGCCCGGCGCTTGCCGCGCTGCTCGAACGCTTCGAGCTGGAATTGGGCGCGGCGCGGCTGGCCGATCGCGCGGCGATTCTCGCGGCGGCGATCGCCGCGGTTAGCGACGCGCCGGCGCTGGTCGGCGTTCCCCTCCTGATACTCGATGTGCGGATTGAATCCGCCCGCGAAGCGGAGCTGATCGCGGCGCTCGCCGGGCGCGCGCGGCGCGCGTTCGCGACCGTTCCGGCCGGCGACGAGCGCGCGCTCGAACTGATGCGAGCCGCGTTCGATCGGGTCGGAATCACGATTGCGCTTACGGACGCGCGCGACGCGGCGGAAGCGAACGGCGCGCACGCCAATGGCGCCGATCCGGGCGACGGCGACTCGCTGGCGCGGCTGCGGCGCTATCTGTTCAGCGCGGCGGAGCCGGCGGAGCGCCCGCTGGACGATTCGGTCGCAATCCTTTCCGCCGCCGGCGAGATGCAGGAATGCGTCGAGATCGCGCGGCTGATCGTGGCCGAGGCCGGGCGCGGCACGCCGTTCGATCGGATCGCGGTCGCCGCGCGCGACGGTTATCGTTACGCGCCCTATCTCGAAGAGGCGTTCGATCGCGCGGGGATTCCGGGCTGGTTCGCGGCCGAATGCGCGCGGCCGGAGCCGGGCGGCCGGGCGCTGCTGGCGCTGT
>JAJXYM010000072.1 GCA_021780585.1 Deltaproteobacteria bacterium | reverse complement strand
CGGAACCGGTAGCCAGCGCCGAACCAGCGGCTGGTGCCGAGCCCGCCGCTCCGGCCGCGGGCGAGGAGCCGGCTGACGACGCCTCGGGCGACACGCAGCCGAACGGTGGCAGTCAGGGTTGAGCTGTGCGGCCGGCTGACGAATCCGCCGGCATTGCGGGTCACGCCCGCCGGCACCGCGGTAATGCAAATGGTCGTCGAATGCGGCGAACGGCCGGGAGATCTGCCGCTTGCCGTGATCGCCACCGGCGAGAACGCGCGATCGCTGGCGGCGACGCTCAAGGCCGGGCAGGCCGTGACCGTGCGTGGAGCGCTGCGTACGACCGGCGGCCGCGGTCGGCCGAGCGTCTTGGCCGAGCTCCGTTTCGAGGTCGTGGCTGACGAAATTGTCGCCGGCTGAGGACGCGGCGGCATCGTGGCGCGCCGGTCCGAATCAGGCCGCCGGCGTGGCGATAATAGAAGCTATCAGGAATCGAATAATGGCTGACGAACAAAAATCCTCATCGGGCGCCCCGGCGTCCGAAGCGCGCGAATCCTCGCGTCCCCCGCGCGGACCGCGCGGCGAAGGCGAACGGCAGGGCGAAGGCGGTGAAGGTCGCGGCGAAGGCCGCGGCGGACGCGGTGACGGTCGCGGTGGACGGCGCCGTCCGGGCGGACGGCGCAAGGTCTGCCGTTTCTGCGCCGACAAGTCGCTCGCCGTCGATTATAAAGATGTGCGCACGCTGCAGAGCTTTATCACCGAGGGCGGCAAGATTGTTCCGAGCCGCACCTCCGGCAACTGCGCGAAGCATCAGCGCCAGCTCGCGGTCGCGATCAAGCGCGCGCGGGTGATTGCGCTGCTGCCGTTTTCGACGCTCGGGGTCTAGAGCCGCGACCGTGACCCGCCGCGACCTAATTGGAACCCTGCGCGCCGCGATCGCGGCGGCGGTGATGTTCCTTGCCGGCGGCATGCTGCCGGTGGTCGGCAGTCTGGCGATGCTGCTGGCGCCGACTCCCGTGCTGGTTTACGCCGTCGGCCGGTCGCGGATGTCATCGCGCGCGGCTGCCGCGGTCATCGTGGCGGCAGGACTAATCGTCGTTGGCGCGGGGCCGACCGCGATGGGTCCGGCGGCGGGCGGAATCTACCTGGTCACCTTCGGCCTGGCCACGGTCGTGATGGCCGCGATGCTCGAGCGGCGCCAATCCTTCGAGACGATCGTGCTGGTCGCCAGCGTGGTGATGCTGGCGGCGGGAGCGGCCGCGCTGCTCGCGATGGTTGGTTCGCCGGCGGCGCTGGCGGACGCGATGCGCACGGATCTGCTGGCGGCGATGGATCGCGGACAGAAGTTCTACAAGGCGATCGGACTCGAGGCCGGCGTGCCGCCCGAAACCCGCGCCACGATCGTCGACGGGACGCTGCGGCTGGCGCCGGCGCTCGCGGCGCTGTCGGCGGCGACGATGGCGCTGTTCAATTTGATGGTCGTATGGCGCTTTACCGGACGGGAACAGCGGTTGGGTTATGTCCTGTTCGGCGATCTGGCGCGCTGGTCGACGCCGGAATGGCTGATTTGGGCGCTGGTCGTGGCCGGGTTCGGCTTGTTCATCCCGGTCGCGGCGTTGAGCACGATCGCGCTCGACGCTTTTGTCTGTCTGGCGGCGGTCTATTTTTGTCAGGGCCTTGCGATCATGGCCTTTTATTTCAAGGTGCTGGCGATGCCGACGCTGGCGCGCGGCCTGATTTATTTCGTGACGATGGTGCAACCGGTGCTGATGGCGTTGGTCTGCGCGGTCGGCGTGTTCGATCTATGGATCGATTTTCGGCGGCTCAAGCCGCCCAGCCAGGAGGCCCGTAACCTCGGCGACTACCTGTGAGCCGGGCTGGACGAGGCAGGCGAAGCTATGAACGTTCAAGTTATCCTTAATGAAGAGGTTTCGAACCTGGGCAGCCCGGGCGACGTGGTCAAGGTGCGCGCCGGTTACGCGCGCAATTTCCTGTTGCCACGTAAGCTTGCGGTCGAGGCGAACCCGAAGAATCTGCGCGCCTTCGAGCACGCCAAGGGGCTCGCGATGCGCAGGCGCGAGGCGCTCAAGCAGGCGTCGATGAGTATCAAGGCGCGGCTGGAGGCGCTCAGGCTCGAAATTGCCGCGCGCGCTGGCGAAGAGGGCAAGCTCTTCGGCTCGGTCACCAATATCGATCTGGAGCGGGCGGTGCGTGAGCAGGGCGTCGAGATCGAGCGGCGACAGATTGCGCTGGCCGAACCGATCAAGCAACTGGGCGAATTCTCGGTCGCGGTCAAGCTCGGCGGCGGAGTCGAAGCGGCGCTCAAATTCGTCGTCGTGGCGGCTGGCGAGTAAGGCCCGAAGAGAACAGCAATGATGAAGCTTTACGACTTCCTGCCTTGTCCCTTCGGCCAGAAAGTCCGGATTGTGCTCGCGGAAAAGGGCCTGTCCTACGAGCTGGTGCAGATCGACCTGGCGGCGGGCGATCAGCGCAAGCCCGATTTCCTCAGGCTCAATCCGTTCGGCCGTGTACCGGTGCTGGTCGATGAGGACGTGACGGTCTACGACTCGACGATAATCGCCGAATATCTCGAAGACGAATATCCCGAGCCGCCACTGCTGCCGGCGATCGGCTCCAGCGCCCTGCGCGCCCGCGCCCGCACCTGGGAGGATTTCGCCGACACGTCATTCACGCCCCAGGTTGGCCAGTTGATGGGCGAGATGGCGAAGCCGGAGGGTGAGCGCGACCCGTCGCGGGTGCAGCGTTTCTACCGCTCGATCGAACGGGTTCTGGACTTCCTCAATCACGAGTTGCAAAAGCAGGAATTCCTCGCCAATCAATTCTCGGTCGCCGATATCGCGTTCGTGCCGCGGGTGCTGGTGCTGCACGATCTCGGTATCGAACCGGGGCAAAACCGTCCCAACGTTGAGGCATGGATGCGCCGGATGCTGGAACGGCCGAGCATCCAGAGCCTCGAAGGCGTGACGATCGAACCGTTGGCCGGAATCTGATCGAAGCGCGCCCGCCGACGGGGAAAAAAGGCGCGCCGTCCGGATTTCCGGGCGGCGCGCGAAAGCGCTCGCGGCGCGGGCCGCGAATGCGTGAATGGCATAGTTAAGCTATGCCATTCACGGACGAATTAGTAGCGCAATTCCGTCGTTTCGGCGTAGAGATCGTCCTCGTCCGGGCGCGGTCCCACGCCGGTCAGCCGATAGACCAGCTTGGCGGCGAACAATTTCTCGCCGATCCGGCCCTGCGGCTTGAGCATCCCGCCGTGCCGACGGCATCGCGGACACGAAATCGTTCCGCTGAGCATCGAGGCGGTCTGCGGCGTGATGTGCAGGTCGAAGCTATGGGCGCAGCCGGGGTTTTGGCATACGGTGCGATAAATTACGCCGCCCTGACTCTTTTTTGCGCGGGTTTCGGTGTTGCTGGCCATGCTCTGCATCGAGTAATCCTCCCTCCCTCGGGGGAGTCGTTCAATCGGCTCCACGACCGATTTGATAACTTAGACGTTCGAGCTTGCGAAATGTTTCAAGCAACCGTCGTGCCGAAGATCGCTGGAATCCCATATTTTAACGCAGTACATTAAAAAACAAGGAAAAATTGAGCCGGACGAGGTTGCGGCCGTGCCGCGCCGGCGCCCCAAATGGTTGTAAGTCAGCAAAAATTGGGACATTTCGCGAAGGCGTAGGGAAGCAAAATGCGCCAAATGCGAAGCCATCCGGCGATTGCCGCGCCATCGCGCCCGGCGACATTTTCGCATGGCGCCCCGATGGTCTTTTATTGCGCGGGCACGGCCGGCGCGTAACGAGACGACCCCGGCGTTGATGGAACCATCTGGAACGGGTTTGAGTTTGGGCTGATGAGAACGCTTGCATTAGTGATGGCGGGGGGGCAGGGCACGAGGCTTTACCCGCTGACGCGCGATCGGGCGAAGCCGGCGGTGCCGTTCGGCGGCAAATACCGGATCGTTGATTTCGTCCTCTCCAACCTGATCAATTCACAGATTTTTTCGATTTACGTGCTGGTGCAATGGCGCTCGCAGTCGTTGATCGAGCATCTGAAGGACGGCTGGCAGTTTGGCCGCGTGCTGCATGATCACTTTATCGTGCCGGTGCCGGCGCAGATGCGGATGGGCGAAAGCTGGTATCAGGGCACGGCCGACGCGATTTTCCAGAACCTCAACCTGATCGACGACTACCGGCCCGATCTGGTTGCGGTCTTCGGCGCCGACCATATCTACCGGATGGACATCGCACAGATGATCGAGTTCCATCTGGAGCGCAACGCGTCGGTGACGGTGGCGGCGCTGCCGGTGGCGCTTGAGGAGGCCGATCAGTTCGGCGTGCTGGAGGTCGATTCGGGCCTGCGTATCAACGGCTTCGACGAAAAGCCGAAGCACGCCCGGGCGATGCCGGGGGCGCCGGGGAAATGCCTCGCCTCGATGGGTAATTATCTGTTCGATCCGCAGGTGCTGCGCGCGGCGCTGGTCGAGGATTCGCAGAACCGCAACAGCCATCATGATTTCGGCCGCGATCTGATCCCGGCCCTGATCGAGCGGACGCCGGTCTACGCCTACAATTTCATGGCCAACCGGATTCGCGGCGATTCCGACGAAAATCTGAGCTACTGGCGGGACGTTGGCACGATCGACGCCTATTATGAAGCGAACATGGACCTGCGCGACGCCAAGCCCCATCTGAATCTCTACAACACCTATTGGCCGTTGCGCACGGCCTATTACAATCAGCCGCCGGCGAAGTTCGTTTTCAACGAGCATCTGCGGCGCGGCGAGGCGTTGCATTCGGTCATTTCCGAAGGCTGTATTATCTCGGGCGGATCGGTGCGCAACTCGGTGCTGGGCCGTTCCGTGTTCGTGCATTCGTACAGCGATATCGACGATTCGGTGGTGATGGATTATTGCGATATCGGCCGCCACGCGCGGATTCGGCGGGCGATTATCGACAAGAACGTGACGATCGCGGAGGGCGACGTAATCGGCTACGACCTCGAACGGGACCGCAAGCGTTTTTTCGTCACCGATTCCGGGATCGTCGTAATTCCCAAGGCGCCGAAACGAGAGGGCGTGTTCATTTGAGCGAAGTGAGCGAGCCGCGAGCCGTTTTCGGCGCGGCGGCAATGGCGGGCGACGGCAACCACCAATCGCGCGCGGCGGGACGAACCCGGCTGAGCGCGACGGAGAAAGAACGCGCCGCCATCCGCGAACGGCGGATGCGCGTCGCGAAACTCGAACTGCGGCCGGGCGACCGCGCGATTTACTATCTCCTGCTCGGGCTGATCCATCTGCTCAGTCTGATTCCCGATTTCCTGCTCTATCCGCTTGGGGTGGCGGGCGGATGGCTCGCCTACGTGCTCGATCGGCGGCATGTGCGAATCGGGATCCGCAATCTCGAAATCGCGTTTCCCGAGCGCGACGCGGCCGAGCGGCGGCGTATCCTGCGCGCGTCCTATATCAATCTCGGCCGCGGCGCGGCGGAGTATATCCGGCTCGGCGGCTTCTTCTATCGGCGGCTCACGCGGCGCGTCCGTTATGTGCGGCTGGACTATCTGAACGACATTATCGCGCGCGGCGCGGGCCGCGGCGTGCTGATCCTGAGCGCCCATTTCGGCAATTTCGAGCTGTTGGCGCCGGCGCATGCGATGTACGGCCATCAGATCGGACTGGTGCATCATACGCAGCGGTTTCTCGCCGGCGACGCGCTGACGACCTTCGTGCGCAAGCGCGCCGGGGTCACGGTGATTCGCAAGCACGCCGCCGCGCGACCCGTGCTGAAGGCGCTGCGGCGGGGCGAATCGATCGGCATTCCGTTCGATCAGAACGCCAAGCGCAGCGAGGCGGTGTTCGTGCCGTTTTTCAGCGAGATGGCGGCGACCGCGAGCGGACTGGCGCGGCTGGTCGCGATTTCGGGCGCGCCGGTGGTGCCGGTCTATCTGGTGCGCGACCCCTCGATGCGCACGCATCGGATTGAGATTTACGACGAAATTCCGGTGCAGCGCAGCGACGACGCCGCCGCGGATATCCTCGAGAACACGCGGCGCTTCATGCATGCGCTGGAGGAAGTCGTGCGGCGCTATCCCGAACAGTTCCTATGGACCCATCGGCGCTACCGCACGCGCCCGCGCGGGATGCCGCCGATTTACGATTTGAAATAGCCGCGCCGGCCCGTCAGCGGCGGCATCAGCGCACAGATCACGATTGCGGCGATCCACGCCGCCGGGGCCGCGATTAGCGGCACGGGTCCCGGCCCGGCGAGCCATCGCGGCGGCGTCGCGCCATTGACGAACGCCGGCCAGCTTTTCGCGCCGAGCACGAATCCCGCGTGCATCCCGACCGCCATCCAGACGTTGCCCGTCAGTAGCAAGGCCTCGCCCAGCGCGAGGCCCAGCAGGAACAGCCCAAGCAGGGTGGGGGCCGCGGCGGCGGGATGGGCGAGTAGTTCGGCGCTGGCGGCCAGATTGCGAAGTCCGGCGGCGGGATGGTAGCCGGCCAGATAATAGTGCGCCGGCGAACGGATCAGATGAACGACGGCGTAAAACGCCGAACTCACGATCAGCGCCGCGCGCGGACCCAGGTCGCCGCGAATTCCGGCCAGCAGAAAGGCGCGGAAAAAAGCCTCTTCGATAAGCGCGATCGCGAGCGCGGCCGGCAGATGCGCGGCGGCGCGCGCGATCGTCGCGCCGAGCGTCGCGCGATGGTTCGGCGGCGCGGCGAGCGCGAACAGGATCGCGATCGTGGCGAGCGCCACGGCCAGACCGAGCGCGCAGCGCGGCAGATTGGCGCGCGGCGCGGCGAATCCCGCCCGGACCAGCGCGACGAAGCCGAGCGCGCGCGAGGCGATCAGCAGCGTTGCGAGCAGCGTCGCCATCACCACCCGGTCGAAGATGCGCGGGAACGGAAAGCGCAAACCGAGCGCGGCGACCGCGCCGGCCGCGACGGGCGCGAGAATTACGGCGGCGGCGAGACCGGCGGCAAGCGCGATCGCGAAGCGGATCGTGAAGGAACCTCTGGCGATGCGGTGGCGGTGCGGCGTGACTAACCTCCCTGGGCGGCGAAACCGGGGCCTGGCGTTTGGCGAGCGGCGCGCGGGCGCGAGCCGTCAGGCGCGCCGCGGGCGCATCGGATCGCTCAGCGGTTCGAGCGTGATTTCGACCGGGCAGGCCCCCGGCGGCGCCGCGACCACCTGCATCACCGCCGCGGCGACGTCCTCCGCGCGCAGCATCAGCGTGCGGTCGAGGCGTTTGTTGGGCGGAATCAGGGCGGTATCGACGAGGCCGGGAAGCACTACCGCGATGCGGACTTCGCGCGCGCGCAATTCGGCGAAGGCCGCGTGGGTGAAGGCGACCAGTCCCGCCTTGGCCGCCGCGTAAACCGCCTCGCCGGCGGGAGTCGTCCGGGCGGCGGCGGAGGCGATATTGACGATCGCGCGGAGCGCCCGCTGGTCGCCCTCAAGCGCGGCAAAATGGGCGGCGGCGAGGCGGGCCAGCGCGATCGGCGCGCGCAGATTCAGCGCCAGGACGCGGTCCTGATCGGCCGGGGCCATCCGGATTAGCGGCGTGCGCGGCGGGGCCCATCCGGCGTTGTTGACGAGCACGTCAAGCCGGCCGTAACGCTCGAGCGTGGCGTCGATCAGATTTTCGGGCGCCGCTTCGTCGGCCAAATCGAGCAGCACGATCAGCGCGCGATTGGGCGCGAGTCCGGTGGCGGCGCGGGTCCGCTCCAACTCCTCGTGGGTGCGCGCCGCCAGGCAGAGCGAGTAGCCGGCGCGGGCCAGCGCGATCGCGACGGCGCGGCCGATACCGCGGCCGGCTCCGGTGACGATCGCGACGGGAGCCTGAGTCGGCGCGGCGGGCGGATCGATCGATTCATCCATGAGGTAAAATTGTCGGAATTGACGGGATAATTGATGATTTATCGTTTTTGAACATGCTTATTTGGCGCATCGCCCTCCGATTCGAGTTATCGGTCGCGAGGTGGTTGCGCCAAGGGTTCGCGCCACACAAAATTACAGGTTAATGAATCCACAAGTCTTTCGCGAATACGATATTCGGGGTGTGGTGGAAGAGGATTTCGACGACGAGTTCGTTGTCGATTTGGGCCGCGCGTACGCGACCCTCCTGCATCAGGCCGGCAAGCGCACGATTACGCTGGGGCGCGATTGCCGGCTGACTTCGGACGCGCTGCGCGATCTGCTGATCGAGGGTCTCCTGCCGGCCGGGATCGACGTGGTCGATATCGGCGTCGTGCCGACGCCGCTGCTCTATTTTTCGGTGCGGCACTGGGAGATGGACGGCGGCGCGATGATCACCGGCAGTCATAACGCGGCCGAGTACAACGGGTTCAAGCTGGGCGTGGGGCCGTCGACGATTTTCGGCGCCGAGATTCAGCGGGTGCGGGAGATTATCGAGACGCGCGCGTTCGCGTCGAGCGGAGGCAAGGGCAAGCTCACGGCGCGGCCGGTGCTGCCCGACTATCGCGACTATATCAAGCGCAATATTCACGTGCGGCCCGGGATGAAGGTGGCGATCGACGGCGGCAACGGATGCGGCGGGGCGGTCGCGGCGCCGCTGATGCGCGAGATGGGGCTGGAGACGGTCGAATTGTATATCGAGATGGACGGCCGCTTCCCGCATCATCATCCCGATCCGACGGTCGAAGAGAACATGCGCGACCTGCAGGCGGCGGTGAAAAATTCCGGCGCGGAAATCGGCATCGCGTACGACGGCGACGCCGACCGGATCGGCGCGGTCGATGAGCATGGGCGCATCGTCTGGGGCGACGAGCAGATGGTGGTCTACGCGCGATCGATTCTGAAGGAACGGCCGGGCGCGGCGATTATCGGCGACGTCAAATGCTCGCAGCGGATGTATGACGATATCGCGCGGCACGGCGGCCGGCCGATCATGTGGAAGACGGGCCATTCGCTGATCAAGAGCAAGCTCAAGGAAGAGCACGCGGCGCTGGCCGGCGAGATGAGCGGGCATATGTTTTTCAACGACCGCTATTACGGCTTTGACGACGCGATCTACGCCTCGTTCAGGCTGCTCGAAATCCTTGGGCGCGAAGGCCGAACGCTCGGCCAGTTGCTGGCGGACCTGCCGCGGACCAGTTTCACGCCGGAACTGCGGCTGGATTGTCCGGACGACAGGAAATTCGAGGTCGTGCGCAAGGCGGCGGAATACTTCCGCGCGCATTACGACACGATCGATATCGACGGCGCGCGAGTGAATTTTCCCGGCGGATGGGGGCTCGTGCGCGCCTCGAACACGCAGCCCGCGCTGGTGATGCGCTTTGAGGCGAAGGACGAAGGGACGCTGGGCGAGATTCGCGCGCTGTTCGAGGCCAAGCTGAAAGAGCTGGGCGCGAGCCTGTGAAACGCGCGCGCGGAGCGACGGGCGCGGCGCCGGTCGCCGGCCAGGACGCGGCGGCGCTGATTATCGCGGGCGGACGCGGGACGAGATTTTGGCCGGAGAGCCGGGCGGGACGGCCCAAGCCGCTGTTTGCGATCGACGGGCGCACGACGCTGCTGGCCGACACGATTGCGCGGGTTCGGCCATTGATTCCGGCGGAGCGGATTTTCGTGCTGGCCTCGGCCGAACAGCGCGCGCCGTTTCGCAAGGCGCTCAACGGAATAATTCCGGCGGAGAACCTGATCGTCGAGCCGCAGGGACGCGGCACCGCGGTCGCGATCGCCTATGGCGCGGCGACGATCGCGCGGCGGCGCGGCGCGGAGACGGCGGTCGCGGTGATGCCGGCGGACCATTACGTGACGCCGGCGGAAGGTTTTCGCGCGACGATCGCGCAAGCGCTCGGCCTTGCGCATAGCCACGACGCGATCGTGGTGGTGGGCGTCACGCCGACGCGCGCCGAAACCGGCTACGGCTATCAGCAAATCGGACCGGCCGTCGGCGCCGGCTTCAAAGTCGCGCGCTTTGTCGAGAAACCCGCGCCAGCGGTCGCGCGCCGGATGGTGAAGTCGGGGCGCTATCTGTGGAACGCGGGGATGTTCGTGATGCGGGTCGGCGTGCTCGCGGCCGAGTTGCGGCGTCATGCGCCGGGGCTGGCCGTCGCGATGGAACGTTTCGGCGCGATCGGCGCGCGCGAATTGCCGAGCTTTTATCGCGCGCTCGAATTCGATTCCTTCGATCGCGTGGTGGCGGAAAAAAGCCGCAACGTGCTGGGCGTGCGCGCCGGCTTTAGCTGGTTCGACGTCGGCAGTTGGGAGGGTTTGTTCGAGGCGCTCAAGCCGGCCGACGGCGCCAACGTGCTGAGCGGCAACGTGATCGCGCTCGGCGCGGAAGGCGTGCTCGCGCGTGGCGGCAAACGCCTGATGGTGCTGCTGGGGGTGACCGATCTGGTCGCGGTGGATACCGGCGACGCGATCCTGATCGCGCGGCTTTCATCGTCGCAGGAAATCCGCCGCGTAACCGAGGAACTGGCGCGGCGCGGCCTCGACCATTACCTCTGAGCGGGCTAATCGAGCGCCAGCGGATCGCATAGCAGCGCGAGCCGGCGCAGCGCGCCGAGATTGCGGTCCTCGGTCGCGGCGAACAGCCTGAGCCGCGCGGCGAGTTCGGGGTCGCCGCCTTCCAGTTCCGCCAGCGCGCGGAGCGTTTCCCGATACAAACTCAATTGCGCCGCGAGGTCGCCGGACAGGCGCGCCCAGTTGTTCGCGCCGTTGGGCGCGGGCGGCGCGGCCGGCGCGGGCGTTATCCCGCGCGCGAGCGACAGCCCGCGGATCATCGCGGCCTGGGCGGCGGTTTCGGCGGCGAGCCGGCGCAGTTCGTCGCGAATCGCGCCCAGCCGGCAGAGCGCGTGATGACGCTCGAGCGCGGCGGCGAGCGACTCGTAGCCGGCCGCGATCGTGGCGAGGCGATCGATTGGACGCGGGCGCGATCGGAGGGACGATCGGATACGCTCGAGGAGCCCCATCGCGTGCAAGGCTATCGGCATCGGCGGCGCGGCTGTCAAGCGCCGGCGCGATACCGTCTCACGGGCGCGGCGCGCCGTCGTTCGCTTCCGGAAGCAGCGCGCGAATCAGGAACGACTCGCGCTTGAAGAAGCCGCTGGTGTGATACGAGTCGTCGAGCCGGAAATGGGCGTAGTCGAGATAGTGCCCCAGTTCGTGCATCAGCGTGCGCAGGAAGGTGCGCGGTTTGACCACGTCATGGCGTTGCGCCGTGCGCATCCAGAGGATGATCAGCGGTTCGCGATCGCGGCGCGGAGCGCCGGTCGCCCCGGGCGGCGACGCGATCGGCCGGCCGACGCCGTCGGGATAGAAGATGCCATGCAGCTCGCCGCGCGCATTATGCGGCCGCACGCCGCGCACTTCGATGCGGACGGGGGCGGCGCCGAGCAGGCGGCATAGTTCGTTCGCGAGCGCCTGAACGCCGCGCTGGGCGAGCGACGGGGCGGCGTCGGGCAGGACCGCGACCAGCCGCGCCGTGATCTTGAGCGCCGCCGCGCTGGGCGCAAGGTCGTAGCGTTCGAGCGAGTCGCTTTTGAGATAGCAGCGCTGGGCCCGCGCCGACAGGCGGTAATAGAAGGCGGGCAACGGACGCGCCGATTGCGTTCCGGCCGCCGCGCCGCGGCCGGCGATCGTTCGCGCGCCCGTCCGTTTCGGCTCCGCATCCACCCCGCGCCTATCGTGGTCCGGCGCGCGCCGTCGCGCAACCGTATCGACGGCAATACGCGCATGAATCGCATCTGGGCGGGCGCGTCGGCCCGGTCTCGGCGCCGGCGCGAATTGCGTTCCGCATCCCGGACGCGGCGGCATTTTGCAATGCGCCCGGCGCTTACGCCATCAACCTCGCGCATCTTCGCGAAGATCCGGCGGGCACGCATGATGCGTCAGCGGATCGGCATGTTCGAGCTGATCGCGCGATTGCGACGGCGATCGTCGGGGCGGAGTTCGCCGCCGGAAGCGTCGGTTTTACCGCGCGAGACCGTCGAGCGCGCCGCGCCATGCGATCGCATGGACATGATCGAACGCTCGGCGCCGCTCCGGCATGCTTTCGTGATCGTCCGGCTTGGCGCGCACGACGGCCTCGATCCGTTCCGCCATCGCTACCTCTGCCTGCGCTGCCGATGGAGTTTTCTGGTCGACGCGCGCGGACGGGTCGCGGCGATCGACGGCGCGGGCCGGCCGCTTGCCGACGCCGCGGCGGCGCGCCGGCTCGCGAGTTTCGCCGACGGGCCGTGCCCGGGTGGTAGCCGACGCCTCGACGCGAAAATAATATCGATCAGATGAATTCAACGAACGAGGCGATCGCCTGCGCCTGCCGCTGCGATTGCGCCGACGCGAAACTCGCCTCGGACGCCGCGGCGCGCGATTTGCCGCGCCCGTCCACGGTCGAATCGCCGATGCGCGGCGAGCCGATCGTGCGCGCGATCGGCGGGCTGCTCGCCGCGATCGCGCTGGTCGCCGGCGTCGCGCTGATGCTGGGGGATATCGCCGGCGGGCTGGCCGGGCGCGCGGCCCACGCGCCCGCGTCGGCGGCGCCGCTGCTGATCGTCGGCGCGGCGTTCTTCACGATGCTGCCGCTGACCCGGCCGGGGCCGATGGAATGGATCAAGCGCGCGATGGTGGGCGCGGCGTTCATCCTGTGGGGAGGCGCGCAACTGATGCCGCCGGGCGCGGCGGCGGCCACGCTCGGCGACCTCGTGATTACGCTCTACGTAATCGACCTCGCGCTGGTGATCCGCGACTGGCGGGTCGCCGGCCCCTCGCGCTTGTGAACTCCCGCCGCCTTATCGCGGGCAAAGCCCTGAATTTTGAGGAAACTCCACGATGGAACTTCAGGCGATCGAAATTGCGAAGCCGGCCGACGACGTCAACGTGATCGTCGGCCATTCGCATTTCATAAAAACGGTCGAGGACCTTTACGAGGCGATCGTCCAGGCGGTGCCGGGCGTGAAGTTTGGCGTCGCTTTCTGCGAGGCGTCGGGGCCCTGCCTGATTCGCCATACCGGCACCGACGCGACG